>JBKBJJ010000100.1:0-2210 GCA_046293855.1 Microgenomates group bacterium
ATCGATATTGAATATTTAACTCCTCTTCAAATCAAGCAAGTAATCACTGGCTATGGAAGGGCCGACAAAAAATCGATTCAAAAAATGATTAGGATGACATCTAAGATTCCCATTTCTGCCCAAGATGATGAGGTTGATGCTATTGCCTGTGGTCTTGCCTATTGCCACCTTCAGAGAAAATTAGTAAAATGAGATTTAATAATCCACTGAGAAAGTTATCAATGGTTTAATAAACCAAATTTATGAAATCAGTTATTCTTATTGTTCTTGACGGGTTTGGTATTGATCCCACTGGTCCAGGAAATGCCATTTATCTTGCTAACCCTACCAATTATAATTCTTATCTATATTCTTATCCTAATACTACTCTTAAAGCTTCAGGAGAGGCGGTGGGATTACCAGCTGGCGAGGTTGGTAACACTGAGGTTGGTCATCTAAACCTGGGAGCGGGAAATATTGTTTTTCAAGATCTTCCTCGAATTAATATGGCGATTGCCGATGGCAGTTTTTATAAAAATCAGGTTCTTATTGATGCTGTCAATCATATAAAAAAAACTGGTGGAAATTTTCATCTTCTTGGTTTAATCGGTGAAGGTTCGGTTCATTCCCATATTGAGCATCTCTATGCTCTTCTTTATTTTGCCAAAGAAAATCACTTAAAAAATGTTTATATTCATGCCATTACTGATGGTCGTGATTCTCCACCAAGATCAGCCGTTAATTCCATTTCTCAATTGGAGGAAAAATTAAAACAAAATGGTGTGGGAAAAATTGCCACTATAATGGGTCGATATTTTGCGATGGATCGTGACCGACGCTGGGAACGGACGGAGAAAGCCTATTTTTGTTTAACAAAAGGAGTTGGCAATAGAGCAAAAACTGCAATTGAGGCAGTCAAAGCCGCCTACAGTCAAGGAAAAACTGACGAGTTTATTGAGCCAACTAACATTATTGACGATAAACCAACCCTTATTAAAGAAGGGGACGCAGTGATTTTTTTTAATTATCGAATTGATAGACCAAGGCAGTTAACTAAAGCTTTTGTCTTGGATGATTTTGAAAAGCAAGCCAACATTTCTTTTTCCTTTGATCCTTACGCAGTAAAATACTATAAAACTCACTACCCACAAGAGATGGTTTTGACTCCACCTTTTAAACGAGGAGAAAAAATTAAAAATCTTTATTTTGCCACAATGACAGAATATGAAAAAGATCTTCCTGTTAAAGTTATTTTTCCCCCAACCATAGTAGCGATGCCTTTGGGAAGGGTTTTGTCGGAAAATGGTATTTTTCAACTGCGGATGGCAGAATCAGAAAAAGAGCGATTTGTCACGTTTTATTTTAATGGTCAACGAGAAAACCCCTTTCCTCTTGAGGAAAGATTAATTATCCCTTCACCAAAAGTTCCCACCTATGATTTAAAACCGGAAATGTCTGCCTATGAAATGACTAATTTATTGATTGAAAAAATTAAAGAAGAAAAATATCCTTTTATTTTAATCAATTTTGCCAATCCTGATATGGTTGGCCACACCGGCAACATTCAAGCAACAATTTTGGCAATCAAAACCATTGACAATTGTTTAGGAAGAATTGTTCAAGAAGGATTAGCTTTTAACTCTTCCATCATTATCACCGCTGATCATGGTAATGCCGAACAAAAAATCAATCCTCAAACTGGGGAAGTCTCAACAGAACATACCAATAATCCAGTTCCCTTTATTTTTATTGACAGTCGTTTTCAAGGTCGATTTCAAAAATTACAGACAGGAATTTTGGCTGATGTGGCTCCTACGGTTTTATCATTACTTGATATTCCCAAACCCGAGCAAATGACAGGAAGAAATTTGTTGGAAGAACTTAAGTAAAATCGAAATTCGAATATCGAAATCCGAAACAAATCTTAATTTTCAAAATTTAAATATTCCAAACTGCTTCCATCATTTGGTAATTTAGATTTTGGAAATTGTTTCGAATTTCGGATTTAGGATTTCGGGTTTATTAATTGGCCCCTATTTTCCCCAAAATTTTGGCGGCATATTTTGCTCCATTTGCCATTGCCTTTTTAATATCCTTTGAACGAAAATATTCAGCAATAAATCCTGCGGTATAGCCATCACCCGCGCCTGTTGTATCAACAATTTTCTTGATAGGATAAGCTTTTTGATGATAAACTTTTCCTTGATAGTAGGCATAACTTCCTTTTTGTC
>JBKBJJ010000101.1:0-2107 GCA_046293855.1 Microgenomates group bacterium
CTTGCCTGCTCAACAAGATCTCCTCCATTTCCGGGAGTAGGTTCGGGTGTCTCTGTCATAAGGTCATTTTAACTAAAAAGAGAAAAAGAAGCAATATTATTATTTCCACCCCTCTCCTTTGAAGTTAATCACCAACTGCCTCTCTCGACCCTCACCTACTGAATAGGTGGTTAAATCGGGATAGTTTTTAGTAATGTATTCATGAATTACTTTTCTCTCGTATGATGATAAACCGCGGATAAAACTTGCCTCTTTTGAAGTTTGTGTTTTTTGAGCATATTGAACTGCTAAATCCTCCAAACGCTGTCTTTGTTTTTCTCGATAATCATTAACATTAACCAAAATATTAATCGGCTGACCAAATTTTTTATAAAAGATAACTTCGAAGATTTTTTGAAGGGCGCGGATAGTTTCTCCGTGGCGACCGATAACTGTGGGAGCCTCCTCCTCTGCCTTAATGAGAATATGAAAAACATCTTTTTCTTCTTTGACTTCCACCTCAAATTTATCAATCAATTTTTTAAGCAACTCTTTGGTTTCTTCTTGAATAATTTTTATTTTATCCATTTTTAAATTTTTATCGGTAATTTTTATTTTATATTTTATTTTTAATTTGTTTATATTGAAGTATACTAAAAATTGAAAATATATTCCAATATAAAGATAAACCAACCGGCAAGCTATAAGAAAACCAGCCAATCATTATCGGAAAAATAATTTTCATCTGGGTGCTCATTGCTTTTTGAAAATCATCTTCTTCTTTTTTTGGGGAAGATATTTTACCATCTGTCTTTACCTTTAGATTACTCTGTGTTTCTGTTGGTGTTTGTGGTGTCATTGCCTGTGTCTGAAAATACTGCAATATCACTGTTAACAAGGGAATAAGATAATAATGCCATTGCCCGGCTTTAGCTGGTGATATTGCTAAATTAAACCCAAAAAACCATGGATTAACTGATTGGATTTTAAGCAAAGGTGTATAGACAACGCTGTTTATCTGATCAATAATTTTGCCATTATTACCATTAGAAAGAAAAAGTGAAAGAGTGTTATAAAGAGCGATAAAAATTGGGAATTGAAGAATCATAAAAAGACAACCTGAGGCGGGGTTAACTCCGGCTTGTTGATAAAGTTTTAACTGTTCTTGCTGAAGTCTCTGTTTATCATTTTTGTGCTTTTTCGCTAGTTTATCTAAATGGGGTTTTAATTCTTGTATTTTTTTGGCGGTTTCTATTTGATGTTTAAAAAAAGGGTGAAGTAGCAAGCGCACTAAAACCGTTAACCCAACGATAGCAAAACCCAAAGCTCCTGGAATTTTAATAAAAAGAAATACTTTATATAGAAAAACTAAAACATTAAGGATTGGAAAAACAAAAACTGTATTAAAAAAATTAGGCTGCAGCACTTCTTATAACAAATAACTAATAACGAATAAAGTTTTTCAAACCGCCAGCCTTTTCCTTCCCTTTACCCTTCTTCTTTTTATCACTCTTCTTCCATCATGAGTCGCCATCCTTTTTAAAAATCCATGTTTTCTTTGTCTTTTTTTCTTCTTTGGCTGCCAAGTCCCTTTCATATTTATTTAAAATTTAAAATTTTAAATTTAAAATAGATTTATCTTTTCCTTTAAATATTTTCCAGATCGCCTCCGTTACAAACGGGGCAAAAGGATGAAGCATTTTCAAATTTTCAAAATAAACTTCTTTTAAAGCCTCAAAAGCTTTTATATTACCAGCTTTTAAACTTCCTTTCAACTGTTCAAGGTAATAATCAGCAAACCGATGCCATAAAAACTGATAAACTAATCCCAAAGCCTGGGAAAAACGGAAGCCCTCCATTAACTTTAAATATTTTTCTTTTTCTAGTTTAAATTCTTTTTCTAATTTTTTTAATATTTTTGATATTTGATTTGTATTTTTGTCCGCCAGTTGGCGGATTGATTTTTGATATTTGATATTAAGATAGATGAATCTTCCAATATTCCATACCTTGTTGGCAAAATTTCTCATTCCAACAATTTTCTCCTCCGATAAAGATTGGTCACTTCCTTCCTTCACCCCAAAAACTAAAGCCGATCTTAAAGCATCAGCGCCATATTTTTCAATCA
>JBKBJJ010000102.1:0-2078 GCA_046293855.1 Microgenomates group bacterium
AGATCCTAAGGTTTTTCTTGGTTACAAGAAAAGCTTTAGGATTTTTTTATTGATTTATTTTCTATTGATCAGAAAAATCTAGTGAGAAACTGACAATAACAGAAAATATGAAGTATTTAAGCCTTCTACTTATTATTACAGGTTATTTGTTTATTAAGATTAACATTGTTTTGGCTCAAGAGATTGCGGGAAATTCAGCGCGACTAAACTATCTATCTTTTGTTCAAAAGAACAATACCGACTTAAAAAATTTAGCTCGAGCCAAAAAGGCCATCAAAAAGGTTTTAGCTAGATACAATTCTCCTTTAATCGGCGAGGTGGATAATTTTATCAATGCATGCATTACCTACAGGTTTGATTGTTATCTTTTACCTTCAATCACCGGCTTAGAATCTACATTTGGACAATACATTTATCCATCCTCTTACAACCCATTTGGTTGGGGCGGTGGTTATATAATTTTTTCAAGTTGGAAAGAAGCAATCGAAACGGTAGCTTTGGGTCTTCGAGAAAATTATTTTAATAAGGGAGCTGATAATTTGAAGTCTATTGGTCGCATATATTCTGAAAGTCCCACCTGGGCAGACCGAGTTCAATATTTTATTAATCAGTTTAAACTTGAGGAGGAGGAATTACCGTTGTTTTTGGGCGAAAATGAGGTAAAATTATAAAATATGTATTCTTACAAAATTAATAAACTTCCAAAAAAAACAGTGGAGGTGATTGTAAAAATTGCCGCAGGCGACATTAAAAGGGAGGAAGATATTGCCTTTGAAAAGTTACTGCAAAATCTTGAAGTGGCAGGTTTTAGAAAAGGCAAAGTACCAAAAGATGTTGCCAAAAAAAATATTTCGCGTCAAGCAATATATGAGCAGATAATAAAAAAACTTCTTCCTCAGCTATATGAAGAGATAATTAAAAAAGAAAACTTAAAACCAATTATATCCCCAAAAATAGAGTTGATTAAAGCAAAAGAGGGAGAAGATTGGGAAATTAAATTTACTATTGCCCTCAAACCTGATTTTATCCTGCCTGATTATAAGAATTTGATTAAAAAGCTAAAAAATGAACAAAAAAAAACTGATATATGGCTTCCGGGAAAAAATCAACCTTCCTCCAGCAATGATGATAAAGAAGAAGGCAAACAAAAACTTTTAAATAACATCTTAGAAAAGCTTCTTTTGGAAACTAAGATAGAAATTCCTGATTTATTAATCGAGGAGGAATTAAATCGAAGATTAACAAACCTTCTTGATGATATTAGAAAAATAGGTTTGACAGTTGAGGGTTATCTTAAATCTAAAAATACCACTATTGAACAACTGAAGCAAAACATTTCCAAAGAGATTGAAGATACATATAAATTAGAATTTATCCTGGGAGAGATTGCTGATCTTGAGAATATTCAAGTGGATAAAGAAGACTTAAATAAACTTTTTGCCAACATCACCGACAATAATCAGAGGCAAGAGGCTGAGAAAAATAGTTACTTTTACGCAGCAATTCTTCGCAAACAAAAAACCTTTGATTTTTTGCTTAACCTATAGTAAAATCGAAGTATGTTTCAAAAAATCACAACTAATAAAACCAAAACTAAAACTTCTATAAACGACACACTAGAGAAACTTCGTGGAGCTCACGCGAGCGGGGGAGTTTTTGATCAATTTTTTGGTAATTATGAGAGAAATTATGTGCAGGAGAAAGAATTCGGTTGGGAAAGAAAAGTAACCACTCCCACACCAAAACAAGAATTTAGACTTTTTAACTATCAAGAATATTACGAGAAAGAGTTGGTAAAAAAACAAATTATTCAGTTAACAGAGTTGATTAAAAAAGAGATTGAGCTTATTAAAAAAACCAATGCTTCGTTACTGGCGGAAGTATCCGATATTAGTAAGATAACGGTTGAACAATTACCAGAAAAGCCAGGGATTTATCATGTTAGATTTTTAGAGGTAGTTTTAAATATTCTTCGGGCCCTGCGAGCTAAAGTTGGCGAGTCAAAAACTTGGCTTCAGGCGCTGATGAGTAAAAAGAAAAAAAGAGGTTCATTATTTCTAACCCGCTCTAAAAAACAA
>JBKBJJ010000103.1:0-1156 GCA_046293855.1 Microgenomates group bacterium
TTTGAACAATTCTATCTTGACAGCTGTCGCATAAAAGATAGAATTGGTAAATTTTCCAAGAAAAACTAAAGCTAAGATTAGGAGGTAAACAATAAAAAGTTGCTGGACATAAAAAGAGGGAGTGCCTAAAAGATTGATTAGAAAAAAAAGAAACAATTGTTTTTTCGATATTCGATTTTCGATATTTGATATTAGCTTTAAAAAACTCCAAACTCCCCAAGGCAAAAAGGCAAAAAAGGTGGAAAAAGGTTCAAAGGGAAGATAAAATATCTGGATTGTTCCTAAATTAAAGATATAAAATAAAGCTCCCAAAAGTGATATGGTTTTTAGTTTTAAGTTTTGATTTTGATTTTTGATTTTTAAATTTTGAGATAATAAATTAAAAGCTCCCAATCCTCCCAAGAACAACATCAAAAAATGGTAAAAATAGCGGATAAGATTTTGTGGAAAAATAAAAGATATTAACCAAATGAAAATTGCTCTAACTAAATCCGCACCATGAGCCATACCCGCCAAAAGCCCAAAACTTTGATACTCTTGCCAGAGGGAAAAAAAAGCTCTTTTGATCGCCAGAAAAGGATAAATTTCAGTTTGCAGATTATCCCAGCCTGTTAGATAAGTGGCATGTTTATAATTAGTTAAAAATAGAAAGAAGGCGATTAGAAAGAAAAAAAGGTGATAACGGTAGGTTTTAAAAGCCTTGACAAAATTCATAAGTTAATTTAAAATAAAATTTAGAATAATCCTTCCTCCGCCAAAAGCGGAGGAATTTTTTTTATCTTTTTTCTCTTTTGAAATAATTTTTAAACTTTTTAAAATCAAAATATTTATCGCTACTTTTAATTAATTCTATTGAAATATGACCTTTTGTTGACATAACAATTACCTTTTTGCGTTTTTTTCTTAAATAATTGAGGATGATTTCAAAATCGCTGTCGCCGGAAAGCAAAATGTAAGTATTGAATTTTTTTAGTTGAGTTAAAGTATCAAAGGTTAATTCAACATCTAAATTTCCCTTTTTAATTACTCCTTTAGCTGTTTTAATGTATTTTACAGGTTTTGTTCTAATAAAAAATCCAATTTCTTTTAGCATTTGAAAAAATCTTCTTTTTCCTTCGTTATCAGACACATTAGCGTAGTAAAAATTTATAAAAGC
>JBKBJJ010000103.1:1166-2053 GCA_046293855.1 Microgenomates group bacterium
AGAGTTTTTTGTAATCAATTTCCCATCCTAAAGTTTTTTGTGAATACAAAATATTTGCTGCATCGATAAAAACCGCTGCTTTGCCTTTGAGGTGTTTTTTAAAAAGAGGAAGAACGTCGAAATTTTTAACCATAAAAAAAATTATATCAAGTCAGCTTGTTAAAATCTCAAAATACCTTCTTGCCACCTTCCCCCAGCTTCGTTTTTGTTTCATGATTTGGGAGAAGGTGGAAAGTTTGTCAAGATTTTTTCTTGCCCATGACAGTCTTTTTTCAAAGCTTTCCGGATTGAGATCAAAAAGAAAATCTTCTTTTTTTAAACCAGTTTCCTTTAAGGCTTCTTGAAAATCTTCACTCTCAAAATATCCCTCAAGGGGTCGGGAGAGAATAAAGGGTTTTTCGAAGGAAAAAACCAAAGATAAAGGGCCAGATGAAGATATCATTCGGCGATAGGGAAATACGACTATTTCAGAGTTATTAAAATAGTTTTTAATTTTGCTTTCTTTAACAAATCCTGTTAAAGTAATATTTTTTTTAGTCTTTATTTTCTTGATTAATTTATTTAAAAAAAGTTTGTAATGTTTTTTTTGTTTTAAATTAGCTGATGGTCCTCCGGCAATTATAAGTTTATTTTCATTGGTGATATTTTCTACAAGCCAATCTACTCCTTTATACCACGTTAAAAATCCAAAATAAAGAAGTGATTGGGGTTTATTTTTATTTTCTTTGACGTCAAATTTGATATCAACGCCATGAGGAACAACGGCAATTTTATTTTCATTAACTTTCAATCCTGTTAGGCGCTTTTTAAAGACTTTTTCAAGAACAAATATTTTCTTGGAAAAGCAACATATTAAAAAGTAATATTTTTTAATAAAAAAAGTATAA
>JBKBJJ010000104.1:0-2024 GCA_046293855.1 Microgenomates group bacterium
AGTAATTAAAAAAATAAAGGGAGAAGAGGTTGGAATATTTGATATTAGATATTTGATATTAGATATTAGACCAAAACTTATATTCAGTCATTCTGAACGAAGCGATAGCGAAGTGAAGAATCTAACAAAGCGTAATTATTCCGATCTTCTTTTTATTTACGCTCACTTCGTACGCTAGATCTCTCGCCCTCGACTAAAGTCGGGGCTCGTGATGACAATTCACTGCTTAAAATTATGTATTAATATTAGAAGTTAGACGTTAGGTGTTAGGTGTTAGACGCTATAATAATACGTCGGAAAAGGCGATCTGTCTAATTTTTTTACCAATTTCTTACTCCAAGCCTTAATCGGAAATCCATGCGAGATAACTATTGCCCCTTTTTTCAGCTCTTTTTCCATCTTTGGTGTCAGCTCCTCAATTAGCTTTGGCATCAAAAAAAGATATAGATAATCAGCTTTTCTTAAATCAAAATCAAAAATATTTTTTCTTACAAAATAAATCCTATTTTTAAGTTTTCTTGCTAAAAATTTTGCCCAACAGATAAGTAAAGGATTGATATCTACTCCCAATCCTTTCACTCCATATTTTTTCACTGCCTCTCTAACAACTCTTCCATCACCACTACCAAGTTCAATAAAAACTTTTCCTTTTTTAAGATTGGCTTCTTTTAATATAATCTCAACTTCTTTAGGTTTAGTTGCCACATAAGGCGAACCCATTATTGTTGAATAGCTAAGAAAAAAAGTGTTGAGAGTAAATCCGACTAAAAAAAGCAAAAGAATAAATAACACTAATAAGTATCCAATAAGAGCAACCATTTATTTAGTATAATATCAAATAAATTAAAAGTTAAAGTTTATATCTGACTTTTTAACAGCCTCCGTAGCTTAACGGATAGAGTGCCTGTCTTCGGAACAGGTGGTAGAGGTTCGATTCCTCTCGGAGGCACTATCACTGACTCTGCTGCCCGAAAGGTTGTTTTACTGTAAAAAATATTTAAGGAGTAAGCAATTTGACAAATGTTTTTTTTTATTTTATAGTTAAATTATGATGCGAAAATTTTTGGTTTATTGTTTATTGTTTATTAGTTTAATCGGAATAAACTTATTTTTAGTAAAAAAAATTTATTTATCTTTTCAAAAACAATCAGAAATTCAAAAAATATTGGCAGAAATTTCCCAACTTAATAACCCCCAAAAACAATTTCAACTTTCAGCTGCTCCCTATGTTTTAGGAAATTTTCAAAGCGAAATTACCATCGCTGATGGAAGAGTGGCTAATTTAAAAAGTTTTTTTAGAAGGTATAATTCTCCTCTTTTTGATTACGCAGATCTTATTGTTGCTGTCTCTGACCAGTATCATTTTGATTACCGGCTGCTGCCGGCAATAGCGATGCAAGAATCAAATCTGTGCAAATACATTCCAGAAAATTCTTATAACTGTTGGGGATGGGGAATATATGGAGATAAAGTTACACGATTTTCCTCCTACGAGGAGGCTATTAAAACTGTTGCTAAAGGATTAAAAGAACATTATCTTGATAAGGGATTAGTCACCGCCTCTAAAATTATGGAAAAATACACTCCCTCCTCCAATGGCAGTTGGGCGAGGGGAGTAAATACCTTCTTGAAAGTACTGGAATAATTAAATTATTAAAAAAATTAAATTCCAAAAATTAACAACGATCGTGATATATTTTTGGAAAAAAATATTCGATATTCGATATTTGATATTAGTTATTAGTTATTTGGGGTTTTAGAAATTAAGAAATTAAGATATTAGAAATTAAAAAACCCTAAACTAGATCCCTCCTAAAGGTGGATTACTTTAAAGCAGGGTATGAGATATTAGAAATTAGGAAATTAGGAAATTGGAAATTAAGATATTGGGAAATTAAGTAATTAGTCTTATTGTTTAGAATTTAGAATTTAGGATTTAGAATTTATACATTTACTAGTTACCTAATTGTTGATTGACAAATTCTCACTGTTAACTGTTGATGTTGGACTTTAAACATTATCAT
>JBKBJJ010000105.1:0-2019 GCA_046293855.1 Microgenomates group bacterium
CCTTTAAACCAAATACGAAATAAATAAGGCATTTATTTTTCCACTCATTAATGAACAAATATCATTGCTTTTAACAATAAAATTAAAACCATATTTTGAAATTGGAGTTAAGATGAAATTAGCAAAAGGAGCAATTTTATTTGATGTTTCTATTTTTACATATAATTTATCACTTTCTGATCTATCGGCTAATTCTAACTTTTTTAAAATTGGAAATTTTAGGTAAATTCTTATCTCTTTTTGAATTTTAGTTTCTAAATTAGAAAAATATTTTTCTTTTATTTGTTTACTTAAAAAATCCTCCAAACTTGGTAAAATGTTTTTACCTAATTGACTTTCTTTATAATCAAAATCTAAATCTTCTTTTCAACCAATATTTAATGTTAAAATTTAAAGCCTCTTCCTTACGCTCCCATTGTCGCAAAGATTCTTTGGTAAAAAATAAAAGATTGTTTAGATTGTTTAAAATAATTTTTTTCATATGTTTCTAATTTAGTAGGTTTACTCTACTAAAATAGAAACAATATTTCAAGACTTTTGACAATATCATTAAAATTACTTTCTTTTTTTGCTTTGATAATATCTCTTAAAGTTTTTGTTGTAAAAAGAGAAAGACCGCTTTCATAGATTTTTTTTAACAACAGAGGCAAAATTTAAAGATTCCATATACTTTATAATATATGAAGTTTTTAGAAACATGTTAAGATTATTTGAAACTTAATTCTTAATTAATTCCTATCTTCATCAAACTTTTTATATACCCGGATAAATTTTTTAACCTCTCAACCAGAAATTTAAAGTCAAAGTTAAAGACATCAGGGTGTTTAAAATAAAGCCGCCACCAGTTGATCATGTCTTGGCGAGCCTTAAAGTTAGCCATTGTTTTGGAGGTGGTCATATGATGGTGGAAAACATAAAAGGGGGCAATAGCCATTTTATAACCTTTCTTTTTAAAACGAAGAAAAAAATCAACATCCTCAAGATAAGCAAAAAAACTTTCATCAAAACCTTCAAGTTTTTTGAAAATATCAGTTTTAATCAAAAGACAAGCTGCCGTCAACCCTTCTAACTCGTTAACTCGCAAACTCGTTAACTTCTTAACCAATTTAATTTTTCCATATGACAACACTTTATACCCAACATTCTCAATCTCTCCACTTGGGTTTATCAAAATAGGAGAGACCGCCTCAAGTTTATTTTTTTCAGCAAAATTTATTAATCTCTCTAAAGGATTTTTAAAATATTTGATTTTTGAGATGTATTTTTGATATTTGCCCCGCCCTTCGCGAAGGGCGGGGTTGATATTTGATATTTGATATTCAAAAATAACGTCGTCATTCAAAATCAGCATCCATTTACTTTTGACATATTTTGCTCCAAGATTTATTGCCGCCGCAAATCCCAAATTTTTTTCTTGAGGAAGATAAATTAAATTTTTCAACTCATTAACCCGCAAACCTGTTAACTTTTTAACATTATGATTATTATCAACAACAATCACTTGATAATCTTTATTTTTAAAGTAATTCAAAAGATATCTCAAACCACTGATATTGTTAAAAGTGGGAATAATGATTGAAATTCCCGATTTCATATAATCTATTATACGCTATCAGAACATCTACACTCCGGGAGTGGAGTTAATAGTACACTCCGGAAGTGGAGTAAATTACTAAAGTAGGTTGAAGTAGGTTTACACCTTTGGTAAATTAATATATAAAGACAAAAAATCAAAAAGCAAATGATTTTACCTAAAAGAAAGACTAAATAAATTAGTATGAAAGATGTTTTTTTAATCATTGGCGCCTTTGGACAAATTGGCAGTGAGTTAGTTCCTGCTCTTCAAAAACTCTATGGAGAAAACAATGTTGTTGCTTTGGGCCACTCAAAAGTGCCAGAAAATTTCCAAGGTATTGCCCTTACCGGCTCCGTTCTTAATCCAAAAGAAATCGTCTCAGTTATCAAAAAATATCAAATAACAACCATTGTTAATTTTGCCTCCTTTCTTTCTGTTAAAAG
>JBKBJJ010000106.1:0-2016 GCA_046293855.1 Microgenomates group bacterium
AATGATTATAAAAGGAGGAGTCGCATAGCTTGGTCCATTGCGAGGGTTTGCTAAACCCTTGAGCCGCAAGGCTCGCGTGGGTTCGAATCCCACCTCCTCCGCAGGGCAAGTTTTAGTGAGAGAGATTTATTTGAATACCTCAGGAGAAGAAAAAGACTATCTTAAGGAGATTCAGATACCACTACCAAAAATATCAACTTGAAATTTATTTTTTCAGGAGCGATTTTCGTTGATGGCAAAAGCAATCAAACAATCTTCCTTAAAAAATAGCTTTTTTTTAATATTATTTGGAGTAAAGGAATAATCTATTTTGTTATAGGACATAAATTTTTTTGTGACGATCGTATCAAAAAAATCTGGATGATTGAATTTTGGATTTTTTTAACAATCTAAAAGTTTATGAAAATTATGAAAAGAAAAGATTGGTTAATTTTATCAATCATTTATGATAAGAAGAATTTAGTTTATGCATATAATGATGAGGGTACAATGGCGGAGGAAAAAGTAAATCGTAAATTGAAGGAAAACCTTTTTCTTGAGTAAGCATTCTTTTTACAACATAATTTCTATCATCTTTGATTTTTTCTAACCAACCCCAATAAAAACTATCTTTAATTGAAAAATAAGGATAAATAGTCAATTCTAATCCTTCATGATTATCTTGTAAATGAATATGTAATTTAGTTCTTACCATTCTGTTACTTTGAGAACCTCGTCTTTTACCTGAAGGAGCTAATTTTTCATTTTGTTGTTGTGAAAAGTAATTGTCACTACCATAAGTGCGTTTATCATCAATCTTCACTTCAGTTTGAGGAAATTGAGTACTAATAAAAGATAAAAATTCGCTAATAAGTGATTCTACTTCATCTTGGTTAGTTACTTTTTGATCTAATACGACACTAACAGAATAAAAATCTTTGATATCTTTAAATCTTTCCTCAAAACTTTTTCGCAAGAATGAGGTAAATGATTTAGTCGGTTTTTCATCGACGATATATCTTTTGCCCTTTCTTTCTCTAATTCTTATTCTCATTTTATTCTTTTCATCAAGCCAGATGGTTTCTTCACTAACTATAGAACCAAAAAAATCATTTACTATATTTTGCATCCGTCCATTTCTTATTTTATTAATTTCAGATTGATAATATTTTAATCCAGCAAGGCTTTTTAGCAATAAAACCAGTTGTCGACCGGCTTCAAAACGAATTAGCAATTGGGTTGCTGGGTTATTTTCTTTGGTATCATACCCTAAAAATAGGCTTAATAAATGGCCAAAATTAGCATTATTAACCTCGTTTGCGAGAACGAAATCTTGATAAAGACCAGCGGTTAAATTTGGGTCGGCGATTTTCATCTCGTTGGAGAGATCGCGAAAGAAATTTTGGATATGATGAAATACTATCTCTAAATTGTAATCAATAACATCAAAAATCTCTTTTAAACGATTTTGAAAAAGAATATTTAAAGCATTAATTAAATTTATTTTTTCACTCAGTAATATGTTTTGGTCCCTTATTAAAGTTCTAAATTGTTCCTCGGTTAAATCTTGTTGTTGTAAAAAAGTATCAAAAACTTCTTTTAAAAAACCAACAAAAGTTTTTACTCCTTCAGGTGCTTGCTCTAAACCTGGCCAGTTAGCTCCGTGTTTGGCAAGTTGAGGTAAAAAATAAAGAATGTCTTTTCCCAAAAATCCACTATCTAAAGCTTCAATTAGTGGATGTCGATTCCTTTCTTCTTTTGGAGTTTGTTTTTCTTTTATTGCTACTTTTATTCCTTTTCTCATAAATTCAGCCAGTATTTTTTCGTATTCTTTATAGAATTCATCGAAGGAAACAGGAACGCTATTTTTTATGACCTTCTCTTTTAATCTTCTTTGCAAATAAGTCTCAATATGACTCATCCATGATAGAAGTCTTTCCATTGATTGATTTCTTTTTTTAGCCTCCGCCAGTGAAATAAAGATTTCCTCTTGAGGGTTAATTGCTAAGTGTCCTTCTAGGGGAATTCCATCTAGTT
>JBKBJJ010000107.1:0-1999 GCA_046293855.1 Microgenomates group bacterium
CCCGCTGCGGGGGGGGCGACAGCCAGGTTTTTTGCTGAATTGGGCGCTAAGGTAATCGTTACTGATAAAAAATCACAAGACTTGCTTTCGCCATCGCTAAAGCAATTAGTCCATTTACCAATAGAATTTCACTTAGGGGGTCACCACTTGGTTGATTTTTTAAACGCTGAGATTATTTTTAAAGGTCCATCAGTTCCTTGGACCCTTCCTGAGATTGTTGCGGCGCAGAGAAAGAATATTCCCATTGAAATGGAGCTTTCATTTTTTGCTAAATATTGTCCAGCAAAAATTATCGGAATTACCGGAACGAGAGGAAAATCAACCACCGCCAATCTTATTTTTCAAATTTTAAAGCAATCAGGTTTTTCAGTTTATCTGGGAGGAAATCTACCGGGAATTTCCACTATCAATTTTTTAAAAACGCTTGATAAAAAAGATTTCATCGTCATGGAACTTTCTTCTTGGGCGCTGTCTGGTTTTCATCGCGGCAAAATTAGTCCTCATATTAGTGTTTTTACCAATTTTTATCCAGATCACCTAAATTACTACAAAAATCTTGCTGATTATCTTTATGACAAAAAAGCTATTTTTATGTATCAGGGGTGTGGCGATTACTTAATTGTCAATAAAGAGTTAAAGAAATTTATTGCCGGATTTAAAACCAACCAAAATATAATTTTTTTTGATAAGAATAGTTTTCCTTACAATTTGAAGTATTTAAAAGGCTCCCATAATCAAGAAAACGCTGCGGCATCATTACAGGTGGCAAAAATTTTGGAAATTGATGAAAAAAAAGCCGTTAAAATTATTTCTCAGTTTAAAGGTTTACCTTTTAGGCAAGAAGTTGTTGGTAGAAAAAATGGAGTAACTTTTATAAACGACAGCACCTCAACAACACCAATTGCCACTGTCAAAGCGATTGAAAATTTTTCCCATAAGCCAATTTACTTAATTTTAGGGGGTAATTCCAAAAATTTACCTTTTGATACTTTAGCTATTAAATTAACTACAGTAAAAAAAATTATTTTAATTGCTGGTTCTTTTACTCAAGAAATTTTGCCAACATTAAAGAGGAGGTTTCCTGAAAAGTTAACTCAAGTTTATTACCAACTGAAACCAGCGGTGTTGAGAGCATATCAGTCAGCTAAAAGTGAAAATGGAGAAAGCTATGTTCTTTTCTCCCCGGCAGCCACCTCTTTTTCTATGTTTAATAATGAATTTGAAAGGGGTAAAGAGTTTAATAGGATTGTTAATAAAATCCTAAATCCTAAATCCGAAATTCAAAACAAATTATAAGCCTAAAGTTTATGTTAAATAAATTATTTTTCAGAAATAAATTTTTTATTCCTCTTTTGACGCTGCCTATTATTCTTTCTTTTATTGGATTAATTTTTATTTTTGAAGCCTCCTCGGTGACCAGTTTTAAAGAGTTTGGCGACAGTCTTCATTATCTAAAATTGCAACTTCTTTGGTTGGGGATTGGGTTGGCGGCCATGATTTTTTTTGCTATTTTAGATTATCATAAACTTTACTATTTGGCATTTTTATTTATAACAAGCTCAATTATCCTTCTTATGGGAGTTTTAATCCCCGGGATTGGTTCCCAAGCAGGTGGAGCCAGACGATGGCTTAATTTTGGATTTTTAAATATTCAACCATCAGAGTTGGCGAAATTCAGTGTTATTATTTATCTTGCTTCGTGGTTTACTTACAAAGAACGAAAGAGATTTTTTGCTTTTTTGATTCTTCTGGGTTTTTTGACCTTTCTTGTAATTTTGCAGCCGGATATGGGGACAGCAATCATCATCTTTTTATTGAGCGTAATTATTTATTTTTTATCAGGAGGAAGTTTGCTTCATTTTCTATTGCTTTTGCCGGTTTCTGTTTTAATTTTTTATTTATTAATAAAGATTTCCCCATACCGATTTAATCGATTAATAGCATTTTTAAATCCCAATATTGACCCATTAGGGATAACCTATCATATTAATCAAATAAT
>JBKBJJ010000108.1:0-1964 GCA_046293855.1 Microgenomates group bacterium
CATGAAACTGGTTTAAAATTGGAAAAATTGGACAAATTTGATTGATATGATTGATTGGTTGAGTTAAGATAGTTGGCGATCTCGATTTTGCGGATAAGTCGGTGAGGGTTGTTTTTGTCGCTTTGATTTAATTGGTTAAATAATCGAGGCGAAAGATTTTTTAATATTTCTTGCAATTGTTCAACTGATTTTTTTGCCAATTTTTCTCTTAATTGCCAATTAGGTTTAATATTTTCAGTTTCCACTCCATAAAGAAGATGTTTTAAGTACAAGTAGGTCCCGCCAACAATAATGGGAATTTTGCCTCGTTTTATAATATCATCAATCACTATTTGAGCACACTTTTTCCAGTCAAAGGAGGAAAATGGCTGTTTTGGATCAACGATATCATAAAGCCAAATTTTAGTTGAAAACTGTTGACACTGATTGATGATAATCGGTTGGAATCGGTTGAAATCGGTTGAAATCAGTTGGAATTGGTTGGAATCGGATGAAATTGGATAAAAGCCAATTTCGAAGTTATTTATTCTTTTTGAAATTATTAATTGGGGTTTTGAGTTTTGAGTTTTGAGTTTTGAGTTTTTTTTTAGGTCTTTTCCTGTGATAATATCAAGATATTTATAAATTTGCCTTGAGTCGCAGTTTATTAACTCTCCCTCTCCGCCTTCGGGCGGATTTTTAGCATATTCTAAAGCAAGTTTAGTTTTGCCGGTGGCGGTTTGACCGGTAATAATAATGAGTTTCATCTCTGGAGTTTAGCGGCCTCAACCAGGTTATTAAATAGGTAAGCAACATCAATTGGGCCAACACCACCGGGGGTGGGAGTATAAAACGAGGCAATGTCTTTTATTTCTTTTTCATCATAATCTCCTTTTAATTTACCATTTTCTCGGTGAAGACCAACATTGATAAGGACGACACCTTTTTTAAGGACGGCAGGAGTAAGAATTTTTTTTCCAACAGCGGTTATGATGATATCAGCCTCCTGATAATAATTTTCGGGGGAGGGAGTTTGGGAGTTGATGTTAATATAATTAATTCCCGCTTGATTTAATGTTTTTCCAATAGGTAAACCTCCGGTTAACCCACGGCCAATAAGGACAATTTTTTTGTTTTTAAAGATTTTTTTGAAAAAGCGAGAGTTTATATCTTGGGGGGTAATTAAAAGATTTTGATTAAGCTTTTGCCCGCCATAAATATGCTTTGTTAACGTTAAAACCGCCAAGCCAATTGGAGGAATAAAAGGCGATTTTTTTTTGTGTCCCTCAATTTCTTTGTTATTGGCAATATAATCATAAATACTCTCGGTTGAAAGTTGAGCTGGCAGAGGTTGTTGGATGATGATGCCGGTTGTTTTTTTATCATTGGATTCATTTTTGATTAAATTAACAAATGTTTCAAAGGAAGGAATTTTTTTCAAATGAATTAATCTGAAGCCAACACCTAATTTTTTGGCTGTTTCAGCTTTAATTTGGACAAATGACAATTGATCAGGATTTTTACCAACTAAAAAAACACTTAATTGAAGAGTTTTTTTCTTTTTTAAAGCGGCAATCTTTTTTTTAATAAGAGAGAGTAAATAGTTAGCAATTTTTTTTCCGTTTATTTTCACATCAGAGTAAATTATATCATACAAAAGTGGCGCTGGCAACCCGATCTTGTTTTTGAGAAAAGCGCATTAAAATAACTCCTTTAGCGGTTCTTGAGCGGGCGGGAATTGAATTTAAAGGAATTTTTACCACTTGTCCAAGGCTGCTGGTGATAATCAAAGTTGAATCTTGTGGATTGATAATCTGGGCAAAAGCCACTTTACCAAATTTATCATCAACTGGAGCAATTTTTACCCCTTTACCACCTCGATGCTGTCCACGGAAATTGGAGAGTTGGGTTTTTTTGCCAATACCTTTTTCTCCGATTACTAAAATATCCTTTTTGAAGTCCTCATCGCCAAAGACATCAGCGGC
>JBKBJJ010000109.1:0-1964 GCA_046293855.1 Microgenomates group bacterium
ATGAAACAATGAAGCGCCTAATAGAAATGGTTAACATATTGACAGGTCTTGGATTTTATAGGCAAGATCAAATGAACTTAGATGTTTTTACCCCAGAAAATAGGATTGAAAAATTGTTTCTAAGAAACTACGAAATCAACTTAAGATATTTAAATTAAATAATAAGACAGTTGGAAGAAAATCCCACAATTAGAAAGGCTTTAGAACCTTTAAAAAAATACCCTTCTAAAAAACAACCCTAAACCAAAAGAAGAGCAAACACCTATTTTTCAACACACCCTCCTTAACCCATCAATCCCCCAACCTTCGCCCATTTAAGACTAAATTGGTAAATCCATCACGTATAACTTAAGGAAGAAAAAGTGACTGGTATAGACTAAAAATGAGGGTTTAATGGGAAAGTTGGGTTACATTGCGTTATTAGGTGACGACCGTCTCCTCTTAACGCAATTTTCTTTTTTTTAACCTCTAACCTATCTCCCAAAACCTTCCAAACCTCACTTTACTCCTCACCACTTTTTCCTCAAATGATAAATTAAGATTGATGTTCTTTAACACCTGTCAACTGTTTAAGTTTACACCTGAGGGTTTTTCTATCTTTTACCCGATCGGTTAAAAGATAGAATTTTCTTTTTATAACAACATTTTCTTAATCTCCTCAACTTTACCATCTTAAACACGATCGGTGTAAAAATGGTAATGGATTAAATTTGAAGATGATTAAACTAAGCAAGCAATTGGCATTATTCATTATTAATTATTAATTATTAATTATTAATTTTATTCTCTCCAACTCCCTCTTTGCCTCCTCCTCGGTTAGATTTTTTTGAGGGTGGTTGAAGTAAAAGCGAAGGGTAATTTTTTCTTCAAATTGATCTAAAATTTCAATTTTTTGAATTAATTTTGAAGCTTGAAGAGCTTTTTTCTTAATTTCAACAAACGGCGTTTTTTCCTTTAATTTTATTGTCAAATCAAGCTTAATCACTGCATAAGGATTAATTGGTTGATATTTTTTTAAAAGAAGTGAATTGTTAATCAAGCTTTCAAAATCAATTTCAGAAAAAAATATTCTCTCGTTTAGTTTTGATTGCCCTAAATAAATCGCCTCTTTTCCCCCAACCAAACCAGTGGCGCAAAAGTTTTTGTTGAAAAATAAAGAGTAAAAAGTGTCAGCTACCCCCTTTTTAAACTCAACTGCCTCAATATTTAATTCATCAAGCAAACCTTCAATTATCCCCTTCAGCTCAAAATAATCGCTAGTTACCGCAAGGGCGAGTTTGTAAACCTCGCAACAAGGAGAGTCATTTTTCAATGAGGTATCTTTAAAATACACCTTAGCAATCTCAAAAAATTTCAAAATTTCTTTTTTTCCTCTGTTATCAATAATATTTTTGAATAAAGAGGGTAAAAGAGAAAGCCGCATATACTCTATTTCTTTGGAAATGGTATTGGCTAATCTTAAATGATCCTCCTCTTTCAAACCCCATTCATTTATCTGTTCCTTTGAAATCATTGAATAATTGATAACCTCATGAAGCCCCAAATGTTTTAAAAAATGCTTGACTTTGCTGGTTGTCTTAAACGTCCTTTCAAATTCAGTTGGCTGAATCACTAAGGCTGGCGGTGAAAGACGAGGAGGAATTTTATGATAGCCCCAAACTCGCGCCACCTCCTCAACTAAATCTTCCGGGATTGAAATATCATATTTTCGATAAGAGGGAACGGCCACTTTTATTCGCTCCTCCCCCACTCGCTCAATCTCAAATCCTAAATTTTCAAGAATTTTATCAATGGTTTTCTTTTCAATTTTAACCCCAATAATTTTTTCAAATATCCAATAACCAATATCTAATATCTTTTTTTCATAAGGTTTTGGATAAATATCAATTAAATCGGAAGCAATTTTCCCGCCCGTGTATTTTTCAATCAAAAAGGTTCCATAAACAACCGTTGGCTCAACCCTC
>JBKBJJ010000010.1:0-12258 GCA_046293855.1 Microgenomates group bacterium
TATTAACAATCAACACTATCTTTTTTATGGTTCCTGGAATGGCGGATTTCATATAAATTTAGCTATTTCCGACAACGGAGAAAATTGGCAACGATGTAATAACAACCCAATTTTAAACTCTTATGATGGTCCTACTTTATGGCTAAATAATGATCAAATTTACCTTTTCTATCATGTTTATGATAGTAGTGGCATAAAACAAGCAAAAATAACTTACCTTAATGGTTGCGATATCCAAATTCAGGAATTAGGATATGTTCTTCACCCCGATCAAGATTATGATCGTTCCCATCTTATTTTTCCTTCAATTGTCCAAGCAAATAATAATCTTTTTATCTTTTATACAGGCTTGGGGAATCTTGGCTGGCGATTAAATTTAGCAAGCACACAACCATTTCAAACTTTACCAACATTAACTCCTACTCCTACCCCAAATCCTCCTCTCATCCTCCTTCCCGGTCTTTTTGCTTCGTGGAATAAGGAGGCGATAATATATAATCAACAAGTGAGTATTTTTGATTGGAAACTAAATCCCTTTGTCCGTGAATATGATGGCATTATTAACACAGTTAAAAACTTGGGTTTTGTTGAAAATCAAGATTTTTATGTTTTTCCTTATGATTGGAGAAAAAACCTTGATCAATCAAGCGAAGATTTAAAAAACTTTATCAACTCAAAAATACCCCAGCAAGAAAAAAAGATAAACCTTATCGGTCATTCTTTAGGTGGTTTATTAGCCAGAATTTTTACTCAAAAATATAAAGAAAGAGTGAATAAAGTTATTACCGTTGGTTCACCTCATCAAGGAGCCGTCCAGGTTTATAAACCACTATCAGCTGGGGAAATTGATCGCGAAAATACATTTTTGTGGTTAGCACAAAAAATCATATTAATTTTAAACAAAACCTCAATTGAAACAGACAGGGAAACTTTAAGAAAAAAATTCCCAGTTGCCTATGATCTATTCCCCACTTTTAATTTTCTAAAAAATCAACAAAATCAAGAAATTCCAACTGAAAATTTATCGATCAAAAACAATTTATTGACTGCATACAATCAAACATTCTCCCAAATCTTTGATATCTTTACCGCCTTTTACGGAGAAAAAGATAACCAAACACCAGCCGGTTATGTGGTTACTCAAGCTAATTTATTTCATCAAACTTTAGGAAATTATCAGGATGGTCAACCGGTTGATATTTACTATGAACCAGGTGATTATACCGTCTTATCAAAAAGCGCCAATAAAGATACTGACTCAGAAAAACTTAATTTTGATCATGGAGAAATAATCACCAAAAGAGAATCAATTAAAAAAATTCTCAACAAAATAGACCTTTTTCCCGAAGACGGTCAAATTGAAGAAGGAAGAAAAACTAAAATTTCACCAAGTCTTATATTCCTAATCAAATCACCAGTAAAAATGACCCTAAAAACTCCTGATAGCCAACTAATTGAAGAAACTGATGGTATAATTTTTTTAGATAACCCTCAATCAGGAAATTATCAGTTACAACTGCAAGGGATTGAAAAAGGTAAATACACTCTTATTATCGGTCAAATTACCAATCAAAATGATATCTGGGAAATAAAAGAAGGAGAAATCAGCCAGACTCCGCCTTCCTCTCAAACAGATCGATACAATTTTTATTTTAATAATAACCTTGCTAACCCTATTTTCCCCACGCCAACTCCCACTGCCACTCTCATCCCGACTCCAACAATCACACCTACTCCAACTCCAACTCTGATTCTAATTTCCACTCCAACAATCACCCCTACCTCAAACTCTTCTTTTGCTAATCAATCACCAACTCAGTCACAAAACAATCACTCATCTATTTCTTCCAATAATTCGCCAACCAACCTTCTTTCTCAAAACGCTGCCCCCATGTCGTTAAGCCGGGCGTCTAAAAACAACAAAAGTGAAGTTTTGGGAGCCCAAAATAAAAAAAGTAATAATCAAAAAATAAATAATAATAATAATAAAAATAAACAAAAATACTTAATAATAGTTGGTTTTTTAATTAGTTTAAGTCTGATATTTACCGCTTTTTTGAGTTTAAGAAAATTTAAAAAAAATGTGGATCCGGAAGGGATTGAACCTTCGACCTTTCGGATGTGAACCGAACGCTCTCCCGCTGAGCTACGGATCCTTCAGAAAAGATATGTGATAACTTAAGAGGCAAAACCAATTAAGATAATCGGCTAAAAATCGATAAAAATCCTCTTTTAATCGGCAATAATCTATTATACAATAAATTTTTATGAGAATAGTCAAAGCAATAATTGATTTTGTGATGGATATTTTGGAGACGATTGTTTTTGTCGGCTCTCTTTTTATTGTTATTTATCTTTTTATCTTAACTCCCAACCAAGTTAAAGGCGCCTCAATGGAACCGACTTTTCATTCGGGTGATTATATTTTAACCAGTAGAATAACCTATAAATTTAGAAAACCGCAACGGGGTGATGTTGTTGTTTTTAAGTCACCAAAAAATCCTGATATTGAGTATATCAAAAGAATAATCGGTCTTCCCGGTGATAAAATTTTAATTGAAAATGGAGAAGTTTATGTAAATGGGATAAAGTTGGAAGAAACGTACATCTCCGCCAAAACCAATCTTTGGGAAACAGGCTATCTGAAAGAAGGAGTTGCCATCACTGTGCCGGAAAATTATGTTTTTGTTATGGGTGATAATCGACCTCGTTCCTCTGATTCTCGCGAATTTGGCCCGATTCCTGCCTCCAGCATCATTGGGCAAGTTTTTTATCGTTACTTTCCCCCTCCGGTTATGGGTGCTGTTTCCAACCCACTTCCTTCATCACTTCGTTAATTTCTCCAAAATTTCTTTAAGAACAGCGGTTGTTTCCTCCAAATTACCCCTTTTTTCAAAAATAATTTTGCCTTTTATTTGGGTTTGAATTATTTTTAATTTAAAATTTTGCCACATTGATCTAAATTTATCAATATATCTTAACTTTTCCTCTGGCGAAAGATATTTTCCTTTTGTTTTTGTATTATAATTAATTTCTCTTACTAACTCCTCTGTTTGGGCCACCGTTAGATTTTTGGCTAAAATTTTTTCATATACCTCAAGCATCTTCTTTTTGTCTTTAACCCGAGAGATAACAAAAAGGTGACTTATCGAAATCAAATTAGAATAATATCCATCAACAATCGTTGGCAGAAGCTTATTTAGACGAAGTAGATGACAAAGATATGAAGATTTAAGTTTCAATCTTTTTGATAAGTCAATTATCCTTTTCTGTTTATCTTTAACAAGAAAACTGAGATATTTTGCTTTATTTATAATATCTTTTTCTTGATTTATTTGTTGAATAATTTTATCAACATCATTATTCATGAATTCAATTATATTACTTTCACATACTTTTCACCATTTTTTTGAAAAAATTTTACTTTTCCCTCCTTCAATGCCATAATGGTGAAATCACGACAAAGCATCGTCCCTTCTCCGGCGTTAATCTTGGTTCCTCTTTGGCGAATGATAATATAACCAGGAAAAACTTTTTCTCCTTCAAAAACCTTAACCCCCAATCTTTTTCCCGCGGAGTCGCGATTGCCTTTAGCTGCTTTTTGAGCTTTTGTATGAGCCATAATTATATAAAAATTCGAAATCCTAAATCCGAAATTCGAATTTAAATTTTAGTTATTTTCAACTGTGTCAACTGATGACGAAACCCTTTTACCCGGCGATAACGGACTTTCGCTTTAAACCTGGCTACTCTTATTTTCTCACCTTTAACATGAGCTAAAACTTCTGCTTGGGCCTTTTTTACCAACATTGGTGCTCCTAACTCAATCTCTTTCCCTTCACTATCAAAAACAGCTAAGGTTTCCAAAAGTAATTTTTCTTTTTCCGGTAAATTAATTCTATCAACAAAAATCACATCGTTTTCTTTTACCAAATATTGTTTTCCGCCTGTTTTTATTACTGCCATTTTTGCCATAATAGTAAATTATATCATGGAATTAAAGCAAATCCAATAAGAATTGCCACTAGTGATGAACCCCCATAAGAAATAAATGGCAAAGCCACACCGGCAATGGGCAGTAACCCTAAGTTCATCCCCATATTAACAACCACATGAGAGACAAAATAAGACAAAATTCCAAGGGTAAAAAGAAATTTTTTCTTACTTTCTTCCTCTTTTTGAAAATAAAATTTTACTGCCCGAGAAGCAATTAAATAAATTATTACTCCATAAAAAATAACCACCAATGCACCACCAAAAAATCCGAACTGTTCAACCAAAGTGGCAAAAGCAAAATCAGTATGATTTTCAGGAAGAAAATACAACCTCGATTGAGTTCCTAAACCCAAACCTCTCCCCCAAAATTTGCCAGAACCGATAGTAATTACTGATTGAATCATATTATAAGCAGTGCCTTTAGCATCGATATGAGGATTTAAAAAACTGATGATGCGAGATTTCTGATAGTCTGCTAGAAGAAACCAAGTCAAAGGCATTACTAAAACAATTAAAGACATCAAATAAACAATATATTTTTTTGGAAATTCGGAAAAAAAAACCATCACTAAATATATAAAAAAAACAATTACCGTATTTGCTAAATCTGGTTGCTTAAAAATAATCAAACCGGGAATGATAAATAGCAAAAAAATTTTTAAAAAACCCACAATTCCTTTAAAACGAAGATATCTTCGAGAGAGCTCAACGGATAAAAAAAGACAAAAAAAAACTTTAAAAAACTCTGATGGCTGGAATCGAAAAAAATAAAAATCAAGCCATCGGCGGGAACCTTTAACCTCCAATCCTAAAAAATAGGTGAGAATTAATATAAAAACAAAAAACCAATAAAAAAATTGACTGTTGTGATAAAAAAAATTGCTTCCTATCTTTTTAACTACAAAAAAAATCAAAAATCCGAAAATTACATAGATTGTTTGTCGAAAAAAAAACTGCCAATCAATCCCAAACAAGGAAAAAATTCCAAATAAAGAAAGAAAAAAAGAAGGTAACAAAAGCTGAGTCATATGGTTATTTCAAGCTTATCTGATAAAATAATTTCTTTTGCCATAATCTTTTTTTTAAGAATTTCAATATGGTCTTTAAATTTTGCCGGAATACTAATTCTTACCTTATCAGTTGGTTTTAAGCCTAAAGATTTACGTCGATTTTGAATTTGGCGAATTAACTCTCTTAATTCCCCCTCTTTTCTTAATTGTTCATCAGTTACCAATACCTCTTTTTTTGGATAACGAACCTTTTTATTAACAATAATGTTTTTAACATTTAGCTCAGCTAAGACTACTTCCCAAACTTGATCTGTTATTTGACTGCAATCCTCATCTACCTCAAGCTCAAGTTTCGCCAATGGCATGCGCACCTTTATTCCTTTTTCTTTTCTTTTAGAATGACCTGCTTCAACAACCTTACGCGCTAATTTCATCTGTTCCTCTAAAGAAGTGTTAATTAAATTTTTTTCAACCTTTGGCCAAAAAGTTAAATGAATTGATTCTAAACCGGTTAAATTTGTGTAAATCTCCTCACTAATAAAGGGAATGAAAGGAGAAAGAATAATTGATAAATTAACTAAAATATAATAAAGGGTTTGGTAAAAGTTTTCTTTATCTTGACTATCTTGTGAATTTAGCCAAACTCTCTCGCGGCTGCGGCGAATATACCAAGTGGAAAGATCATCAACAAATTTCTCAATCTCCAAAGAAGCTTCACGAGCATTATATTCTTTTAACTTTCTTTCAACATGCCCCACTAACCATGTAAATCTGCTAAGTATCCACTGGTCTAAAATATTTAATTTTGAATTTTTAATTGCAATTTTTGATTTTTGATTTTTAACTTTAAATTTATCTAAATTAGCGTACTCCACAAAAAACTTATAAACATTCCACAACATTAAATAAAACTGTCGTCTTACTTCATCGGCTTTTTTGTAACCAAAAAGCATATTATCGGCTGGGTTTTGACGACAAAACATCCAGCGTATCACATCAACACCAATTTTGTCAGCGCCCTCATTGAACTCAATAGCATTCCCCCAACTTTTATGCATTGGTCGACCATCTTCTCCCAAAAGCGTTCCAAAACCCAAAACTGTCTTAAAGGGAGCAGTATTCTCCAAAACAGTTGACATAGCAATGAGAGAATAAAACCAGTTTTTAAACTGGCCAGGGAATGATTCAGTAATAAAGTCAGCTGGAAACCATTTTTTCCATTCTTTTTTATTTAAAAGATAAAGTGGTTTTCCCTGATTGTTTTCAGTTATTGTTGAGTAGGCAACAATTCCCGCATCAAGCCAAGGATTGCCCACGTCAGCAATTCGAGAAACGATATCTTTGCAATTTTTGCAACTAATTTTCACTTCATCAATCCATGGTTTATGAGAGGAATGTCCTTGGAATTTTTCCCAACCAAAAATGGCTCTTTTTTTTAACTCCTCTTTTGATCCAATTACCTCAAAATGTCCACATTTGCTACATTCATATATTGGCAAAGCCAAACCCCAATATCGGTTTTTTTTACTGATCAACCAGTCATGCATATTTTTTAACCAATCAAGCTCGCGATCTAACCCAAACTCTGGCAACCATTTTATTTTCTTTGCTACCTCAATCATTCGTTGTCTTAATGTTAAATTTCTTAATTTCGAATTTCGAATTTCGAATTTCGAATTTGATGGTTTATCCATCGCAATATACCACTCATCAGCCACTTTCCAAACTAACTCTGTTTTACAACGCCAACAAACTGGATAACGATGAGTATATTTATGAATTTTATAAGCCCACCCCTTTTTATCAAGATAATCCAGAACAATTCTGGGATCTTTTTTAGCATTTTTTCCCGATAAAAATCCAAGTCCAGAAAGATAATCAGCGTTATCAGCAATCACTGGAATCAAAGGTAATCCTAATTTTTTTCCTAAACGAAAATCCTCAGTTCCGGCGGAAACTGCTGTATGAACCAAGCCAGTTCCCTCAGTTAGAGCAATAGGAAGAATTTTTTCATCAGTGGCAACAACGCTGTGAAAGGTTTTTGGATTTTCCTCTGCCACCTGCTTAACTTTTGGTAATTCATCAAATGGTCCTTGATATTTTAAACCAACCAACTGCTCCCCTTTAACGGTTTTGACAATATTTTTTAAATCATCTCCAAATATAGTTTTGACTAACTCCTTTGCTACCCAAAAATATTCATCTTTTTTTGTCTTAACAAGGGAATAATCGTATTTTTCCTCCACAGCCACAGCGATATTGGCCGGAATTGTCCAAGGCGTTGTTGTCCAAACCAATAAGTATTCATTAACCTTTGACTTTTGATTTTTAACTTTTAACTTAAAATAAACTGACTCGTGTTCAACTTCTTTATAATCCTCAGTTAATATCTCATGCTCAGAAATAGCTGTTTCGCAACGAGGACACCAAGGCACCGATTCATATCCTTTATAAATCCAACCATTTTCATAACATTTTTTCAAAAAATGCCAAATCATGTAATTGTTTTCCTCACTCATTGTATAATATGAGCGCTCCCAATCAGCAAAATAGCCCAAGCGTTTTGATTGTTCTGTTTGGATAGCGGAAAACTTATAAACCCGTTTTTTACAAAGATCAACAAATTTGGCAATTGATGCCTTTTTATCACCTGGGACTAAATTCTCGATCTCTTTTTTATTTTTCAAACCAAGCTCTTTTTCCACCTCAACTTCTACCCAAAGTCCCTGACAATCAAAGCCATTTTGAAATCTTTGTCGATAACCTAAGAGATTGTAAAACTTCGGCCATAAGTCTTTATAAGTTCGACCCCAGGCATGGTGAACACCCATTGGGTTATTAGCGGTGATTGGCCCATCTAAAAAGGAGAATCTTTTTTTTGAATTTTTGTTTTTTTGAAGATATTTTTTAACAATTCCTTTATCATACCAATGCTTCAACCATTTCTTCTCCATTGTCGGAAAATTTATATTATTCTCAATAGGTTTAAACATATATGAGGATAAATTATAGCAGAAACTTTCATTTTTTTCTTAAGAAAGCAGGAATGTCAAATTCATCACCCTCAATTAAAAATTCTTCTGGCTCTTCTACTATTTCTTTTTCTTCGGTCTTATCTTTATCACTCAAACTAGAATTATCACCTATCTTAACCTCTGGTTCATCTTTTTTAAATCTAAATAGCTTTAATTTCCTATCGTCAAATTTAGTGGCAATTAAGGTTATTTTTATCTGATCCATCATTTGTTCATCAATCACTGCTCCAAAAATAATATCAGCATCAGGATCAACGGCTTTAGCAATAATTGAAGCTGCTTCATCAATCTCTGTCATCGTTAAATCAGGGCCGCCAACAACATTAAAAAGCACGCCTCGTGCTCCCTCAATCGAGATATCAAGAAGGGGAGAAGAAATTGCTTGTTTTATTGCCATCATTGCCCGTTTATCACCACTGCCAACACCGATTCCCATAAGAGCGGTTCCGGCATTGCTCATCACCGTTCGCACATCGGCAAAATCAACATTAATCAATCCAGGGGTCACTATCAATTCTGCAATCCCTTTAACTCCTTGATAAAGAACGGAGTCAATCTTTTTAAAAGCCTCAAGAATGGGGGTTTTCCTATCGATAATTGTTAATATTTTCTGATTAGGGACAACAATTAAGGTATCAACTTTTTCTTTTAATTTTTCAATGCCACCCTCGGCGGTAAATTTTCTTTTAGCCCCTTCAAAATCAAAAGGTTTGGTAACAACCGCCACGGTTAAAGCTCCTGTTTCTCGAGCAACCTCAGCAATAACTGGAGAAGCGCCCGTGCCGGTTCCTCCGCCTTCCCCACAAGTAATAAAAATCATATCAGCCCCAGAAAGCTCTTCCTTAAGACGCTCACGTGATTCCTCAACTGCTTGCCTGCCTATTTCAGGATCACCGCCTGAACCTAAACCCTTAGTTAATTTTTCCCCGATTTGGATCTTAGTTGTCGCCTTATTATTCAAAAGAGCCTGGGCATCGGTATTAACAGCAATAAATTCTACCCCTGTTATTCCTCCGTCTTTAATCATCGAGTTTATAGCATTACCCCCACCGCCACCGACACCAACAACTTTTATTCTTGCTGCCTGTCCGGCTCTTGGTTTTATTAACATATTGTTTTTCCGCGTCTTTGCGCCTAATATCTAAAATTCCCTGTAATTGCGCTCATTAGGGAATATACTGTTTAATAAGATCTTTTAACTTGGCAATTGATCCTCCAAGAGAAAATTCTTTTAATATCCGATTAAAATTTTTAAATCCTTCCTCCTCTTCCATTTTAAGCTTTTTACCATATAAAATCAAACCAACAGTGGAAGCATATTGAGGGTCAATGACTTCATCAACTAATCCTGTTATTCCCTCTGGTAAGCCAATTCTTATTGGTAAACCAATAACTTTTTTGCCTGTTTCAATTATGCCAACTGTTAAACTTCCGCCACCAGTTATCACTAATCCAGAAGGAGTATTTGCCTCAAATCCGCTTTTTTCAATCTCTTCAAAGATTAACTTAAAAATTTCTTCCAATCTAGAAACAATAATTTCATCAACTAAGGTTTTGAGGGAAACCTCACTTAAATTTTCTGGTAAATGCAACTGCTTTAAATCTACTTTACTATTTTTTTTGTTTAAATTTTTGCTTAAAAAAAGTTTTATTCTTTCAGCCGAATTAAGAGAGACTCTCAATCCAACAGCAATATCATTGGTAATGTGACGAGCTCCAATTGGAATAGAGGAAGAATAACTAAGGGCCCCATCAACATAAATACAAATATCTGTTTTCCCGCCACCAATATCAACCAGAACCACCCCTAACTCTTTTTCAGTTGGAGTTAAAACTGCTGTCGCTGAAGCTAAACCAGAAAAAATAAACCCCAAGTTTCTAATTCCTAAATCATTTAACACTCTCTCTATGTTTTTTAAATTAGTCACCGAAGCGGTAATAATGTGGGTCTCCACCTCCAAGCGCACCCCACTCATTCCAATAGGGTTTTTTATACCTGCCTGCCCATCAACAATATAATCACGAGGGATCACTTCAATAATTTGTCTTGTTGAGGAAAGAGAAATTGCCCGCGCCGCCTCAATCACTCGAGTTACATCATCCTCAACGATCTCACCATCCGGATTTCCTACAGCGACTATGCCATGGGAATTAAAAGATGAAATATGTGGTCCACCAACAGATACATAGGCGCTGTTTATTTTATGACCAGCCATCCGTTCAGCTTTTTCAATACTTTCTTCAAGGGAATTTGTTACTTGCTCAATATCAACAATTAAACCTTTTTTTACGCCTTGAGAGGCAGTAGTATTAAAACCAATGATTTTTAGTTCTTGAGTTTGAGACGATGAAATCCCGACCAAAGTGGCAATTTTTGAACTACCAATATCAATTCCGCAAATTAAACTATCTGCCATAAACTTTAAAGTTAAAATTTAATTATAGGATTTTTAAACCTTAAGTCTAAGGTTTCAAATCCTTTACCTTCTATCTTCAGTTGCTTAATAATTTTAGTCAATTCATATACAGTTTTTTCTTCATTTTTTTCACTTGATATAAATATTCTTTTTTCATCTATTTTAAATACTATCATATTATCTGTCTCAATATCAACCCTATCAACAACAATCCCTAAATCGCTTAATAATTTAATTATCCTAAGAGCCGTATTTAAATCTTTATAGTTAATCCACTCACCTGTTTGAAAATTATAATCGCTAAATTTTTGATAGTAATAAATAATAGGAAGAGCTAAATTCTGTCTTCTAGTTTTAAAAAGAATTCTTCCATCCTCAGCTAAATAAAAATAAATATCACCTCCAGCAATGGCTGCTTGCGGTTTGTATAAACTAAGGTTAATTTTAATAGTGTGAGGAAATATTTTAGTAATGCTAATTTCCTTTACTTGGGGATTATTTATTTTCAATTTTTTTTTAGTATCTGAAGTATCAAGAAAAAAAAGATTTTTTCCGGATAAATCTTCTAATCCAACAAGGGGGCTAATTTTGGAATCTCCTTCTATTTGAATTTCTTTTACTGTAAATACTACATTTAAAAAATATAAAAGGATAAAAAAGGAAGTAATTATTAATATGCTAAAAATTAAATTGTTAATTTGCTGATAAAATCTCTTTAATGATAGGCTTTGCCGCATTTTTATTATAAAGATTGGCTAATTTATCAAAATTTTTTTGATATTTTTCTCTTTCAATAATCATTTTATCAATTAATTGAAGAAGTTTACTGGTGTCTTCCCATTGATAGAAAATTTCCCCCACTCCAGCTTCTTTGAATATTTTTGCCTGAAGCTCTTGCTCTTTTCCAGCCGACCAAGGCAAGGGTATAAAAATTGTCGGTTTTTTAAGGCTTAAAAGCTCAAAAAATGTATTAGCTCCAGCTCGAGAGACAACTAGATCAGCTAAAGAATAAATATAACCTATCTCTTCCTCAAAAAAGAATTTTTTGGGAAAATAATTTTTTTGAAGTTCTTTTGATAATTTGTTTTTGTAATTAATCAAATTTTCATAATCATGATATTCTTTTGTATCTCCTATCTGATGAATGATGATAAATTTTTTAAGAAGAAACGGGAGGATTTGTTTAATTAGTTCATTAACGCTGTGCGAGCCTAAACTGCCTCCCGAAATATAAATAACGGAACGGTTCTTTACTAAATTAAAAGGTCTCTTTATAACTTTAAAAACTGATTCTCTTATTGGGTTACCAACAACTATCGTTTTAGTTTTATTAAAATAAGTGGTTGATTTTTCAAAAGCAACAAAAATTTTTTTTGCAAAAAATCCTATTATCCTATTTGCCAAACCAGGAGAAATGGTTTGTTCGTGGGTATAAATAGGAATCCCAGCTAAAAATCCCCAAAAAACAATGGGTAAAGCCAGATATCCTCCAAAAGAGAGAATGGCATTTGGACGTTCTTTAATAATAATTTTTAAAGCCTGAAAAAAACCTATTGGAATAAAAAGCAAATCAAGAAAGCTTTTTAAAGTCAATGTCCGAGTAAATCGCCCCGCCGATAAAGAAATAAATTTAATTTTTTTCTTGGTAATTTCTTGATATTCCAGTGAAAGAGTGTCTTCAAAATTATTAATAAATTTTCTACCGACAAAAATAATCTCTTTTAAATCTCGCTTCTTTTACCAAGTTTCAATTATCGCCAAAGCTGGCGTGAAATGGCCACCTGTTAATAAAAGTTTCAT
>JBKBJJ010000110.1:0-1956 GCA_046293855.1 Microgenomates group bacterium
AGTCCTTTTTTAAGGTATCGAGAAAGCTTTTGTCTTACCCAATAATCTTTTTTTAGGCCAAAAAATTTATAGACATCATTAATCGTGAAGATATTAGTTGATATGATGGTGCGAAAATCTAAAAATGATATTCTCATTAATATTAAATATATAATATTGTATACTTTTTGTCAATAATAAATCTAGTTAGGCAAATTTTTTTCACCACCTCGACAACTTGTCCAATCACTTCTCCCTCATTGTCGGCGGGAAGGAGGAGGAAGGTTTTGTTTTTCATATATTAAATCGCTTCTAAAATTTTTATCTTAAGGTTTTTTAAAATTGGTTTAAAATTAATTGGCAGAAAAATCTCTAATTCCTTTTTTAAAAAATTTTCGTCTGTTTTTTTGATTAAAGGAATTATTTTTTGATTGTATTTTTGATTATAAAATTTACGCAATCTTAAATCTCGCAAAATGAAATATAGATCAAAAAAATCTCTCGGTTTTTTTCTAGTTAGTAAAGCATTAACTTTTTCCTCAATCATAATCTCCGGATCAAGAAGAAAGACAGTGTAGGAGGGAGTAAATTCACTGGTAACCAAAACCAAATCTCCCTCAAAAGAAGCTCTTTTTCTATAAGAGATTTCATTAATAATATTAAATGTTAATTCATACGCTTTTATCTTAAATATCGCCAACCAACCGCCACTTGTTTTCTTTGATTCTTCTATCTTAACCTTAAAACCATTTTTTTCTAATTTAACAATAACATTTTCAACAATTTGTTCATATACTTTGCCATTTTTTATCCCGGTAAAATCTAAATCTGCCGAAAAACGAGGAGAGTTGTAAATAATTCTTAAAGCGGTACCGCCTTTAAATAAAAAATTTTCTGATCCTTTCTCTTGATAAAAATAGGAAAGAAAAAGATGCTGGATATATTCTCTTACGATATTAATAATCGTTGTCTGATGTTTTATTGACAATTTTTTTATCGTCTTAAAATCGAGCATAATTTAAAAAATTTTTTACAAATTTTTCAAAATCTATACTTCTAGTCAATTTAGTATATTGAAAAATTTCCCTTATTTTAATGTTTTTAAGATTCATCCTTTCCGGTGATTTTTTTCTTTTCAAAAAACAAAAGTATAAAAAATCAACTAAAGCTTTTTCGGGGGTAGCAATATAAAAACCTTCATTATTAACTTTTTGGAAAGAATAACCGGTAAAAAAATCAATTTTAACTTTATGGTAAAAAAATTCTTTTTCTAAACAAGTAAAAGTCTTTGTTTTCCTTGAGGTTATTGAAGTTATGGTATAAATTGTTTCTGGAATGATTGAATAATATGAAAGAGCAGTTTCTAAAGATATATAACTTGGTTTATAGATAGCGTTGGCGATTGAAAAATCTTGAGGTTTATTAACCTTTAAACAATAAAAATTTTTTCTCAACTTCAAAATCTGACCTTTTTTTAAATAATAATTAATAAAACCAGAAATTGAACGAGGTGAAACATTAAAAATTTTCAAAAGGTCGCCAGGGCTGAAAATCTTTAAATCAAACTCAAGTATTTTATTTTGAAAATCTATCCAATTCATTTTTTTCATAATATTATGATATAAAAGAATTAGTATCTTGTCAACTCACTTTCCCCTCATTATAGGCGGGAAGGAGGAGGAAGGTTTTGTTTTTCATATAAATTTCTTAAAAATATCTTTTTAAAATCTCTAAATAATTTTTTGAAAAATCATTTATAAATTGTTTGTCAGCAATAAAGTTGTTAAGATCGTAGGCTAATTTTTGCGGTGTTACCGTTTTTTTTATTCTTTCCATCAAAATTTTCTTTAATTTGTTCTTATTTTTTATTCCTGTCATCTTTTTTAACATCCTCCAATTAGGCTCAACTTTTTTTTGCAAAAACCAAAAAAGATCATAAAAATCTCTTCCTTTAATATCAATCTCGTTTTTATCTCC
>JBKBJJ010000111.1:0-1939 GCA_046293855.1 Microgenomates group bacterium
AATAGATGCCATACTTATTTTTTCATTTTTCTTATAACCCCAAAAGTGTTTTTGATCGTGAAAAAAATAAGGAGATGAATGAAAATCTCAAATCTCAAAATTCAAATCTCAAATCTTAAACCCTAAAACCTAAACCCTAAACTCTAAATTCTAAAGAATAAGAAAAATTACTTAATTTACGAATAACGAATAACGTTTTTGATATAATCTTTTTATGGTTAAAATTGGAATAGTCGGTCTTCCCAACGCTGGTAAATCAACCCTTTTTAATGCTTTAGTTTCCAAATATAAAGCAGCAGTGGCTTCCCACCCTTTCACCACTATTGATAAAAATGTTGGCGTGGTTGAGGTGCCTGATGAAACTTTATTTAAATTAGCAAAGATTGAAAACATCGCCAAAGTTACGCCGGCGACCATTACCTTTATTGATATTGCCGGCCTTATCAAAGGCGCCCATCAAGGAGAGGGTTTAGGCAATCAATTCCTTCATCACATCCGCGAGGTTGATTTAATTTTACACGTGGTCCGGTTTTTTAAATCAGAAGATGTCCCTCACATTCATCCGAAAATTGACCCAAAGGAGGATGTTGAAATAGTTAATGAGGAGCTTTTATTGGCTGACTTGCAAACTCTTGAAAAAAAACTGACAAAAGAAAAAACCACAACAGAGGAGAGGTCCTTTATCCAAAAATTTATCCGCCAATTAAACCGAGGAAAATTTGCCGCTGAGGTGGAAGTTGATGATAAAGAAAAAGAATTAGTCAAAAGCCTTAATCTTTTAACCAGCAAAAGGCAGCTTTTGGTAGCCAATATTGGCGAGGAAGAGATTAAAAATCCTCCCAAAACTCTTGACGGTAAGCCCCTTCTTACCATCTGTGCCAAACTTGAGGCTGATTTGGAAGAGTTGCCTTGGGTTGAGGCCCAGCAGTTTTTGAAAGCTTATGGCCTGGAGAAATCGGCCAAAGAACGGATAATTCTTGAAGCCTACAAATCGCTAGATTTAGTCACTTTCTACACTATTGCTAAAAGGAGGCAAGCGCGGGCTTGGTCATTGAAAAAAAATTCCACCGCCCTGGAAGCCGCTGGCAAAATCCACACTGATTTTTCCAAGTATTTTGTTAAAGTGGAGGCGATTGCGGCGGAGCAACTTATAAAAATTGGCTCCTGGAGCAAAGCCAAAGAGTTAGGGAAAATTGGTCTTCATGGAAGAGACTATATTGTTGAGGATGGGGATGTTTTGGAGTTTAAGATAGCGATGAAATAAATTATTAATTCTAAATTCTTAATTTTTAATTCTAAATAATGATTAATCGGCACTATTTGGATGGAAAATGGCTCAAAACAGAAGATCTAAAAATTTCAGCTTTTGATCTCGCGGTGGTTCGGGGGTTTGGTGTTTTTGATTTTTTGCGAACTTACAATCGTTTACCTTTTTACCTGGATGATCATCTTGATCGTTTTTTCAACTCGGCTAAACTTTTGCAATTGAAAATACCCAAATCAAAGGATGAGATTAAAAAGATAATTTTTGAGGGAATAGAAAAAAATCCCGCTGGCGAGCTGAATGTCAAAATTATTTTAACCGGCGGAGAAACGATTGATGGGATAACACCAGTTGGTAAACACGTCTTATTGATAACTTTTACTGGTGCAGTTGAATATCCAAAAGAACTTTACCAAAAAGGAGTAAAAGTGATCACTATCAAAGGTAGCCGTTTCTTGCCCCAGGCAAAATATCTAAACTACACCCAAGCGGTTTTGGCGATGATGAGAGCAAAAAAAGAGGGAGCAGAGGAGGCTTTATATGTTGATGAAAAAGGAAGAATAACCGAGGCAACCAGAGCGAATTTTTTTGCCGTTATTGGTGGACACTTGGTTACTCCCAAAAACGGAGTCCTTTTTGGCATTACCCGAAAAGTCGTTTTAAAGTTGGCTGCCA
>JBKBJJ010000112.1:0-1934 GCA_046293855.1 Microgenomates group bacterium
TTAAGAAATTGAGAAATTGAGAATAGGGGATTGGGATATTCGATATTCGATATTCGATATTAGATGTTAGACTAGACGTTAGTTGTTAGATGTAGTTGTTTATTGTATAATTTTTCTATGACTCACTGGTCAGTTGATGAGGAAAAATTTAAAAAAGAGGATCCAGAAGGGTATAAACTTTGGCGCTGGGTTTATCTTATCAATGAAAGGGGATTAAAACCAGGAGAAAAAATTGATAAAAGGCAGTTAAAAAAAGTTTGGCCAAAGATTAAAGACCAGATTGATCCTGAATATAGGCGTATGTTAGAATTTTTCTTATGGGGAAAACTATACTCACTCCCAGCCAATCTTTCTTTCTTCGGGCGTTTTCCAAACAAAAGGAGTTAAGCAAAAATTTTTTTCTTACCGGTGGAACGGCTTTAGCAGAATTTTATTTAAAACATCGCTATTCGGAAGATTTAGATTTTTTTTCTGAAATTGGAATCGATTTTCCTTTAATTGATATTTTTATGCGTCAGGTAGCAAAAAAGTTAAAGGCTCAGATTGAAGAGAAGAGAAGAACCGGCTTTATCCGCTATATTTTAATGGGTGAATTTGGTCAACTAAAAATAGATTTTGTTCATAGTGTATTCTCTCAATTAAATCAACCAATAAAAAAAGGGAAAATTTTTGTGGCTGATCTTGAAGATATATTAGTTGATAAGCTTTATACTATTTTTGGTCGCTCAATCGCTCGTGATTTTGTTGATCTATATTTTGGGATGAAAGAATTAGAGATAGATTTAAAAGAATTAATTGCTCTTGTTGAAAAAAAATACGAGCCGGTTTTTGATTATGTCAGTTATATCAGTAGAATTATGAGATTTAAAGACCTTAAAGACTACCCAAAAATGATTGTCCCTTTTGATCCCAGACAAATGGAGGAGTTTTTTTTAAAGCAGGTAAAGAAGTTGGAAGGGTTGATATTTGAATAGAAAATAGAAATTAAGAAATTAAGAAATTAGAAATTAATAATTCGTTATTCGTTATTAGTTATTTGTTATTAGGAAATTAAGAGTTAATATTCAGAAGTTATTTGTTAGGCGTTGGCTGTTTTTTTAAACGAAGACCAACAATTGCAACTAAACCATTAAAGGCAAGAAGAGCCAATCCATACTCCGGCCCGGCGGAGGGGACTTTTGTCACTCCTAAAACTTCCTTTTCAATGCAAAACTGAGATGTATCCTCATCTGAGGCTTGATTGTAAGCGCCAACTTTGTTAACCAAGCAAAAAAGGCCTTTATCAGCTGGCAGTTTATCTTGAGGATAAATTTGCATTTTGATGTAATAAACTTTTTCCTCATCGATTTCAAAATCACCAGCATTCCAGGTAATTATTCTTGTTGAAGCATCCCAACTGCCTGGCCCTTCAATTGGTTCAAGATAAGAGGGGAGATAATCTTTAACGGTGACATTAGTTAATCTGGTGTTTGAGGTATTTTTTACTTTCACTTTGAAAAATATTTCTTGTCCGGGGCGAAAACGAGGGTCAGAAGGAGAAAGATTGTCAACATAATCATAGCTTGTTGCTCCTTTATTAAGGGAAGGTTTTCCGACCATTTTATCAACTAAAATAGAATAAGAAGGAGATGGTTGGCCGTATTGGCCGTATTGAGCTTTTACGTATAACGTATAACTTGGAACGTAAAACGTTAATAAAAATAAAACAATAAAAGAAAATAAATATTTTTTCATAATGACTATATTATACTACAGGATTGTTGAAAAATCAACTATGGGATAGAAATTAAAAATTCAAAATGCAAATCTCAAAATGACAATGTAAAATTAAAAATAAAAAATATGAAATTTAATGCTCAACAACTTCGAGAACTTGAAGAAGAGCGGGCGAGGGGAGTGGTAAGAGAGGTTAAAAGAAAACCGATTTATTTTAT
>JBKBJJ010000113.1:0-1897 GCA_046293855.1 Microgenomates group bacterium
GTGGGAAGTCCGTCCACCTTTTTCCGTAACGATGGCACAAGCTTTTTTCATTGCCGGAACATAATCAGGATTAGTTGAGGGAGCCACTAAAACATCACCAGGTTTAATTTTGTTAATTTCTGAAGGCGCAAAAACAATCTTTACCGGACCAACGCCCACACCTGGAGAGGCAGGAGCGCCAATTAATATTGGTGAGCCTAATTCCACTCCACCAGTTGGCGGACTGATTTTCAGTTTGTCTTTGGAAATTTTATTCTCGATTTGGCCAATAGTGGTGATTGGTCTTGATTGAACAATAAAAATTCTCTCTTTTTCTATTGCCCACTCAATGTCTTGAGGAAAATAGTAGTGTTTTTCAATATCTGAAACCAAAAGGGCAATTTTAATAATTTCCTCATCGGTTAATTTTTGGCTTAAAGCTTCTTTTTTGCTCAGTTTAACTTCTTTATTTTTTATTCCCGATTTAACCAATTTAACTGATTGGTTTTTTATTTCTTTTTTTAAAATAACCAATGATCTTTTATCAACTTCATAGTGATCAGGAGACACTCTTCCACCAACTATATATTCACCCAATCCTAATATTGCTTCAATAATGATTCTATTTTTATCATTGGTGACTGGATCAACTGTAAAAGCAATCCCTGATTTTTCTGATTGAACCATCCGTTGAACAACCACGGCTAAACCAACTTTAAAATGATCAAAGTTTAGCTGATGACGATAATAAATTGCTCGTTCGGTAAAAAGCGAAGCCCAACATTTTTTTATTCTTAAAAGGAGATTGTTTTCTCCTTGGATGTTAAGGTACGTTTCTTGTTGGCCGGCAAAAGAAGCTGATGGCAAATCTTCCGCTGTCGCTGATGAGCGAACTGCTACTAGGGGAAACTTATAAATACTTTTTAATTTAAAAAAAGCGTAGTCAAAAGTAGTAAGTTTTTTTCTTAAATATTGTTCTTCTTTCATATTCAAATTCTCGTAATAATTGATTATTTTTTCAGATATTGTTTTAGGAATTGGTGCTTGGTTTATTAACTCTCTGATATGAGAAGATGCTTGTTTTAGCTCGTAAGGATTTTCAAAATTTACAACGGAAAGCAAATCTTTAATTTTTTTTTCGAGTTTGGCTTCTTTGATAAAATCAAAGTATGCGTTAGCAGTAACTATAAAGCCGTAGGGGATGGGAAAGGAAGCATTGGTCATTTCCCCTAAATTTGCTCCTTTACCACCAACAAAGTTCACATCATTTTTATTTACCTCCTCAAACCAAACAATTAGTTTTTTATTAGTCATAATTTAAATATAAAGAATATCTTGACTTTTGGCAAGAGGATGGTAAAATTAAATTACAATGACAATTTTTTCTTCTTAAAGGCAATATTGGAGACTCTACCGCTAGTTCTCCTAACAGCCTCAAATTTAGTTGGAAATCAGTTAAAATCAGTTAAAAATTGTAGTAATAATTGACAGTTCTTTAAAAATTTATCTAATTTCAACTAACTTTAAACTGGTTATAACCAATTTATAACTGTTAAGGAAAGGGCCTGTAGTTCAGCTGGATTAGAACACCTCATTTGCAATGAGGAGGTCACCGGTTCAAGCCCGGTCGGGTCCACCGGCACTTTAACAATTAGGAAAGTAGGCAAAAGTGAGGTTATTAAAATTTCTAACAAGAAAGGTGGGAGAGAGTAAAGCTAATGGTGGATGCCTTGGCAGTTTGGGCCGAAGAAGGACGCTTGCTTACGAGCGAAAACAACGGTGAGTCCGCCAGCAGACGCTACTAGCCGTTGGTTTCCGAATGAGGAAACTTCGACCGTGGTAACATGGTCGATCCCGACTTTAAGTCGGGAGGGGCACCTGGCGAACTGAAACATCTCAGTAGCCAGAGGAAAAGAAA
>JBKBJJ010000114.1:0-1831 GCA_046293855.1 Microgenomates group bacterium
TCGCCAATTAAAATCGGCAAGGTAATTTTTTCTTTCAAAATTAACCCAGATAAAATTATGGTTAAGACTAAACTTAACTTATCAATCGGCACCACTTTTGAAGCCTCCCCAAGCTGAAGCGCCCGAAAATAAAAAAGCCAAGATAAGCCAGTCGCCACTCCTGACAAAATAAGAAAAATAAAACTGATCTTTGAAATATTAGCTAAATCTTTTCCGGTATTTTGAAAAAAAACAATCCCCCAAGCAAAAATTAAGATAACAACCGTTCTTATTGCTGTTGCTAAATTAGAGTTAACATCCTTAACACCAATTTTTGCTAAAATTGAGGTTAACGCGGCAAAAAACGCTGATAAAAAAGCAAATAAAAGCCAAGTCATAAAATAATTATATCTTAAATTTTTATTTATGTTGAAAAAACCTCAATAAACGGTATCCTTAGTTTTTTATCTTTGATAATCTCTTTTTTTCCCTTTTTCTCATACAAAACTGTCCCAAAATCAATCTTGGTTTTCTCCATTGCCCAATAAAGCTTTTTAATCTTTTCCTTTTTTTTAAGATTATCAAACAAAAATCCCTGCTCAAATCCCTCCTCTTCAAAATCACCAACAACACAGCCGCAGGCTCGATACTTCACTTTCTCCTTATAAATCCTCTCAAAGGTTTCTTTTATTAGAGGATGAATTAAAAATGGGTAGTTGGTTTTTGGGATGAGTTTAATTTTTTTATCTTGAAATAAAAAGTTGTTCTTTTTAAGAAAAATCGTCATCTCTCCCACCAAATAATTAACTTTTCTGGCAACGGAAAACGCCTCTTCAATATGAGCGATTAATCTTGCAAAAATAAAGTTTTTATCAGTTGTTGGGGGGAAACTGCCGCTTCTTATAATTGAGCGATAACTTTTTTTCTCCTCTAAATTTAACTGAAAGACCATTTCCCCTTTAAGTTCTCGCCAAATCTCAAAAAAAGGCTTAGTAAGGTATTTTTTAACAAACTCCTCATTTTTGGCGGCAAAATCATAAGCAGTTATAACTCCAAGTTTTTTTAAAAATGAGGCAGTATTTTCTCCTATTCCCCAAACCTCCTCGATATCAATTTTTTTTAAAAAATCACTAATTGATAAACCATCAACGCAGGTAAATCCTGACGGTTTTTTAAAAGAGGAGGCTCACTTGGCCAAGCTTTTATTAACTGATAAACCTAAAGAAACTGTTATCCCAAGCTTTTCTTCAATTTCTCTTTTTATTGCCAAAGCAATTTCTTGATAACTTTTGTTTAAATATCTTCTAAAACCTCCAATATCAACAAAAAACTCATCAATTGAATACTGCTCAACAGCTGGGAAGGTTTTTTTAATAATAGAAAGTATCCTTTGGGAAAAAAGATGATAAAGATCATAATCGCTTTCCACAATCAAAACCTGGGGATATTTTTCCCTGATTTCAACCACTCTCATTCCTCGCTTTATCCCTAACTTCTTTGCCTGATAGGAAACGGCGGTAGCTATCCCTCTTTCTTTACCGACAACCAAGGGTTTATCTTTTGTCTTGGGATGAATCACTTGATAAACTGAGGCAAAAAAAGCATCAGCATCAATATGAACAATTGCTTTTGGCCATTTTTTAACCTGAAACATGTTTTTATTTTAGTAAACGATTGTTCACCAGTCAAGGGTGATAAAAAACCCCGCCTTTTGGCGGGGTAAAAAACGCTGTTAAAATTTAGTTATTTTGATTTTGCTTTAACCGGAATTCTTTTTGGCTTAGCCGCCTCAGCGATTTTAGCGCTGACAACCACTACTCCATCCTCAACCTTTGCCTCAAGAGTCTTTTCA
>JBKBJJ010000115.1:0-1827 GCA_046293855.1 Microgenomates group bacterium
AAAAATGACTAGCGGCAATGTCCAAACCCAAAAAAATATCAAAACCAAATTTCAATCTTTTCTTCACTATGGTTTCTTTTAAAATCTCAAGGGCATCAATATTTGTGGAAAAACTTGGGGTATACCCACCTTCCTCGCCAACAGAAATATTGGCATTATGATACTTCAGTTGGCGCTTAAGTTCATGAAAGATTTCCACTGCCAATTGGTAGGCTTGGGAGAAATAATTGGAAGATGAGGGAATAATTTGAAATTCTTGGAACTCGAGATTATTGTTTGCATGTTTTCCGCCATTGATAATGTTAAAAATTGGCGTAGGAATTTTTTCGATTTTAATTTCGTTTTTAAAAATATCATTATAGAGCTTATTGATATATTTAAACAAGGGCATTTGAAGCTCCAAAGCCCCTGCCTTTACAAAAAGCTGAGAGATTGTCAACGTGGTGTTTGCTCCCAACAAACTTTTGTTTTTTGTACCGTCGGCTTTAATTAGCCAAGCATCAACTTCTTGTTGCTTAAGAGGAGAGACACCAACTAATTTAGGAGCAAGCAATTCATTAATGTAATAAACCGCCCGCGATACACCCATTCCTTCAAATCGAGATGGATCACCGTCTCGAAGCTCTACCGCTTCGCTTTTTCCAATGGAAGTGCCGGCTGGAATTGAGGTCGTTACTTCCCGATTATCATCTAAAATAAGTTTTCCCTCAATTGTGGGAAAGCCTCGGGAATCAATAATCTCATAAGCATAAATTTTTTTTATTTTAGACATATTATTAGTTTATGGAAATTTTATGTTTTATTAAAATGTTTTTTTTCGATTTCATAAATTAATTCTCTTGTCCGCTCTATTGCATCAGGATTAACTGAAACACTGGTAATTCCTTTTTTTACTAATTTTTCAACGAGTTCTGGGTAATCAGAGGCAGCCTGACCACAGATAGAAACAGTGATATTATGGTCTCGACAAATGTTAATAATATACTCTAAAACTGATACAACCACTGGGTTGCGCTCATCATAAATTGATGCAACTTCTGGATTGTCGCGATCAACTCCCAAAATCATCATCGTTAAGTCATTAGTGCCGATGGAAACTCCATCAATGCCAATTTTAATAAACTCTTCTAAGTTTAAAGCACAGGAAGGAACCTCAACCATAATCCATAATTTAAACTGAGGGTAATCAAATAAACCATAAGAATTAATAATCTCTTTTATTCTAATAAGCTCCCAGGGGACGCGGACAAAAGGAATCATCAGATGTAAATTGCGATATCCTAATTTCCAAATTTTTTTTATTGATTCAAGTTCCATGCCAAAAACTTCCGGTTGGTTAATATACCTTGAAGCACCGCGAAAACCAAGCATTGGATTTTCCTCAACTGGCTCATAACGGTCGCCCCCTTTAAGATGACGATATTCGTTAGTCTTAAAATCAGTGGCTCGATAAACAACCGGTCGGGGAGCAAAAGATCTGACAAATTTTAATAAATTGGCCGTTAGTTTATTAACAAATAAAGATTTTTTCTTATTTCTTAAAAATTCTTTTGGATGAACACCGATTTGGGCAATCATAAATTCCGCTCGCAAAAGACCAACACCATCAACATTTGTGGCAGCGATTTTGGATGCTTGCTCTGGTTCGGCTAAATTAACATAAACTTTAGTGATGGTTTTTAGTTTTTTAGAAGCCCGCCAAGATATGTCGCCATATGCCTGTTGTTGTTGTGATGAAATAATCATTTTACCTTTAAAAACTTCCCCGGTGGCTCCATTAACAGTAACTATCATTTCATTCTTTAAAATTTTAGTCGCACCTTCGGC
>JBKBJJ010000116.1:0-1815 GCA_046293855.1 Microgenomates group bacterium
GTACAATAAAAAATATTCTTTTTGATGCAAATAATTTTTCTAAATTCAAATTAAAGGAAGAGTTTGATTGTGTTTTAGCAAATGAATTACTCTCTGACTTAGCAGCAAAAATCTTTGTAAAAAAAGAGGATAATTGTGTTTATGAAGTTTATTACAATAAAAATTTAAATTTCCAAGTTAGTAACAAAAAGAAAAAATTAAGCAAAATAGAAAATAGAGTATTTTCTTATTTTCCAAAAAATTTTTTTATCCCAATAAACTTTTTAGCTAAAAATTTGATTTTCTTTTTATCAAAAAAACTCAAAAAAACCGGCTATATGCAGTTTTTTGATTATGGTTTTTATAAAAAAGAAGATTTTATTTTAGACCAAGAAGATTGGAATAAATTTATTGTAAGAAAATATGGAGAGCAAATAACAGTAGATTTGAATTTTTATTATCTTTTTCAATCCCTAAAGTTCAAAAAAATTTTTTCAAAGGTTTTAAGACAAAAAGAATACATAAAGAATAGTCTCTCTCAAAAAATATCCCTTGTCCAAAGAAAAAATGGTTTGAATTATTCTTTTAAAAAAGAAGAATTTGAGGAGGAAGATTATTTCTATACCATTTTTTTATCCAAATCTAATAAAAAATTTTTTAAATAATCCTGCTCTCCTTTGTATTTTTTAAAAGTTTTTTGTTGTTTTTAAAGTACACCTGTTCTTTTTTATTTTTTTTTAACCACAAGGAAAAAAATGATAGCAAAAACATAATTTTTTAATTTTTCTTTCTTTTAGTTTTTAGATGACCACTCTATTATTTAATGATGAAGACAAAGGTTTTGGTCCAGATCCAAATTTTTTTTATTTAACAAGAACTAATTTAGATAATTCTATTGCCTTAATAACAAAAAATAAAAAATTTATTTTTACCTCTAAACTAAATGAAAACAAAATCAAAGCGATTAAGTCAAAGTTTAAAATTTTTGCTTTGGATTTTGGTTCAACAATTAAGATTTTAAAAAAATACATCTATAAAAAAAAGGTTGGATTGGATTTTAGTGCAGTCTCTGTTTCAAGATTTTCAAAATTAAAAAAAATCTTTAAAATAAAACCATTTGATATTTCAAAAAAAGTTCAAAAGTTAAGAATGATAAAATCAGAAAAAGAAATCAAAAATATACAAAAAGCAGTCAGACTAACAAAAAAAGTTTTTTTTGAATTAGAAGATAAAATTAAACCAAATTTAACTGAAATCGATATTGTAAAAATGCTCAAGTCAAAAGCAATAGAACTAAATTGTCCAATAGCCTTTGAACCAATTGTTGCTGCTGATAATTCTTCTATTAACCCTCATCATACATCAACAAGAAAAAAAATCCAAAATTTTATTTTAATAGATTTTGGTTTAAAGTACAATAATTATTGTTCTGATCTAACAAGATGCTTCTTTTTTTCAAATAGTAAAACTCAAAGGGAGTATTATAATCTTGCAAAAACAATTTTTTTTGAAAGTTTAAAAATTTTAAAAAAATCAAAAACTACTTCTGAATTTAACAAAAAGGTTTTTGAACTATTAGCAGAATATAAATGGAAGGATATGCCTCATTCAATAGGGCATGGAATAGGTTTGGAGGTGCATGAGCTTCCTTTTTTTTCTAAAAAATCAATTCATAAATTAAAAAAAGGAATGGTTATTGCACTTGAACCTTCTTGGTATGGAAAAAAATTCGGAGTAAGATTTGAAGAAGATGTTCTTATTACAAAAAATGGGATTAAAATAATTTAATTTTTAGCAACAATCTCTTCCATGCCGCAATTTTAATGCACTAGCCAC
>JBKBJJ010000117.1:0-877 GCA_046293855.1 Microgenomates group bacterium
TATTTGTTATTAGTTATTAGTTATCGTTATTTGGAGATTTATTTGGAGATTTTGGAAATTAAGAGGAGGGGGGTTTCCTCAATCTGCTTAAACAGAACCAGTCAAAATTCTCCAAAAAGAGGTTTTTTGAAATCCAAAAGGGTAATCTTTAATTTTAGCCACCAAATTTAATAATTGGGATTAAATCTTTTACTTCAACATCAGAAACTAATTTAGCAAAAACCTTGCCGGATCTTGCTAAAATACCAAATACTGGTTGTTTAGTTGTCCCAAATCCTCGTTTGCTTTCTTTATCTTCTTGTTTTTCTTTTGACCGCCTAAATAGGTTTCGTCAACCTCAACCTCTCCCTTAAAAACACCAGCAATATCTTTTGCCACCACTTCTTTTACATTTAGGCTTTAACATCGCTCTTATTTTATCATATCTGGTGGCTGTTTTTAAAGATTAGCCTTTATTTAAAGAAGTAAATTTAATAAAGATATCCTTATGAAACAACGACCGTGGTTTAATAAGGTTATTTTAAATTAAGATTTTTTTGCTACTTTTACCATGAATCAGTCCTGCGAGTCGCAGGACAGTTCTCGCCTTAGGCGGGTTTGGGATCGGGTTTGGGATGAGGCGCCAAGCGCAAACTCGGGAAGTGTTTCACTTTTTTATCCGATCATGCATGAAAAGTTATCATCGGTTTTAAAAAGAGGCGCGAATTAAGAGCGTTTTTTGCGAAGGCGAGAGAGAATAATAATTATCCCAATGGGAATCCAAACAACTGAATAGACAGCAATCCAAATTAAAACGGTTCCTAGTTTTCTTAAATTACCAATTAATGACCTTATTGCTTGTTTGAAAATAACCTTTGGTCGCCAAGTTTCTGATGGA
>JBKBJJ010000117.1:887-1793 GCA_046293855.1 Microgenomates group bacterium
GTGTAGGGGAGAGCTAATTCATCAGTTGAAAGATAAATGGTTAATTTTGCTAATTTAGCACTTTGCTCCAAATATTGTTTTTGACCTTTAAGACTATCAATTTGTGATTGTAAATTAATAATTTCTCGCTGGATATTTAAAATATCCTCGATTTTGAAAGCTTTTTCCATAATTTCTTCAAACTTTACCTTAGTTTTGTAAAGGGTAGAGAGTCTTGCTTCAATATCAACATATTGGTCAGTCACATCTTGACCTTGAAGATTTTCTGAGATAACTTTAACTGAAAGATGACGACAATATTGTAAAATTTGGTCTAGTTTTTTTGAAGGAAGACGAATAATCACCGTGGCATAGGCGGCTTCTTGGGGGTTGTTTAAATCAGAACTGACCATATAGCCCCCCAAGCTTTCGGCTTTTTTGATAATTTGTTTTTGAGCTTCAACGACATTATTAACTACTAGAGAAAGATAAGATTCTTTAATAACCAGTCTGTTTTTCAAATCAGCGGTGGGTGGTGGTTCTTGGGGTGGAGGGAAAATTGGTGATGTTATCTCGCTTCCCTCGCCACCTCCACCAACCGAGGGAGCAGTTTTCGAAGCATAACCATATTCACCTGTTTGAAAAGAGGGTGTTGCTTTATATTTAAACAAAGAAAAATTGTTTTTCAAAAGCAAAAAAAAGCACAAGGAGAATTAAAAGAGAAGTTAGTTTATTTTTTTTAATCCAAGCAACGATAAATGTCATTTATTTTTTGTTGATTTTAGGCCAATATAAATAACAATTGCTAATATCAAAAGAATAATTGACCCGATAAAGTAAAAAACCATTAAGCCTTTGTTAACATCCATATAGCTATCTTTCTTTGGTGGCTAAAAAAACTAATACCACCGCCGAAATAGTAAAAAG
>JBKBJJ010000118.1:0-1766 GCA_046293855.1 Microgenomates group bacterium
GCCTCGATGGGATAGAGCTTTAGGAGTAACTAAAAAACCTGAGGATCAAGTAGCTGAATTTTTGCGAGGAAAAAAAGTTGAAGGAAAAAAAGAGTTTATAGCCTCTGATGAAGCAGTAGAAATAACTAAATTATCTTTAGTTAAAGCATTATTTTTAAATTTAGAAGCAGGTAATTTCTCTCAGTATAAGGATGCTCCTTTTGCTCAAGTAGCAAGTATTATTCTTAATGAAGAATTTTTAAAAGCAGAGGGTATTGATATGGCAAAGATGCCTCAAGATTTTGAAAAAAGAAAAGAATTCTTTGAAGATTTGGTTGAGAGGTTTTATAGAAAGTTTCCTGAGCAAGCGCTGACTCTTGGGACTTATTTTGCCGCTTATGAATGGAAGATAATAAGATCGGTATATGATATACAATTTAGAGTAGAAGAAGGAAAAGAGATCATTTTTCCAGACCCATCTTTTACTACCGCAATAAAGAAGGTAGAACAAGACTCCGATGGAAGAATAAGAGTAATTTTTACCATTTAATGAACTTCTTGATGTAATTATTCAAATAGATGATAGTACCTCAATGCCTTTGAGAGATCTGATAGAGAAAGCAAGGATCCAGATGACACCAGATCAAAAAGGTAAAAGTGGTGAGGATATATCAACTCTTGAAAGCAAAATAGCTGCTATTGATTTGGTTTCTGGTTATTTTGATGAAAATAAGATAAAGGCAATCAGGGGATTAATGAGTAGTGCGAGTGAGGATATTCTATCGGATATTACACTTGAGGGAGGATGGAGAGATTATGTAGGTTTGAATCCGGAATTATCTAATATTTTTAATGGAAAATTACCTCAAGATGAAGCTTCAAAGCAAAAAATCTTGAAAATTTTAGGTATTATTTTTGGGCCAAGATTTTTATCTGCCAGTTCTCAAGACAGAGACTATGTAGAAAAGGTAAATGGGTTTTTAAACAACAGAAAATATCTTGTTGAATTGATTAGATCTGCAAATATTCAAGGAATCCACCGATATTTTGTCGAATTAAGACAACGTTTATTAGAAGGAGGAGAAATTGGTGATAATGATATTAGGGGTGTTATTCCAAGCTCAACGCAAGGTAAAAATGAGTCAAAGGAAGAGGAAAATAATGATTTAGAAGATTATAGCTGGGCTTATTGGTGAATATTTAAATAAAAAATTAAATTAAAAATTAATCAATTTTCCAATGCCTAATAAAAAAAGCCTTATTTACCAGCTCGGGAAAATTTTGGGGTTTGAGGAGGATTATATTGCCAAACTTGAGGAGAAATATCAAAATGGCAATGAAGATGTCCGATATGAGATAATGGATATTTTATGGAAGTATTTTTTTAAGCTTTATGACAAGCTAACGGCTTTAAAATATGCCCAGTTTTTCAAAGAAGTCGCTCAATGCAAAAGAAAACTTTCATCAACCTTTTATCAAGAAGCGCAAGAGGAGGTAAAAACCTATTTTCAAAAGATTTTAACCGGGGAGATTGAAGATGAAGAAAAAATTAGGCAGCTTCGGCAAAAAATCGCTGAGTTTGTGAAAACTAATTGAAAAAACTCCTTTGATTTAAAAAAATTCAAAATCAACTTCCTTTTTCCGTTTGATATCCGTTTAATAGTGATTTAAAATTATAGCCAAATTAATTATATAGCCAAAGTAATTATAGCAATTATTGGTAATTGTTTTTTTGAATTCGGCAGGAATGCTCAATGATTTTATAACGATTTTAAACCATCTTAACC
>JBKBJJ010000119.1:0-1764 GCA_046293855.1 Microgenomates group bacterium
AAAATAAATATTGTCTGATAAATTTTTCCTCCATAATATTTTGATTTCTCAATTTTATTTTTCTTATCAATAGAAACCTGATTACCGCCGGTAACTTTTTCTTTAATATTTTCCCCCTTTATCTCTACCTCGCCTTTTTCAACGGCAATATTTATTCTCCCTAAATCATTTTTAACAATAAATTTTGTATGGATATTTTGAATTAAAAAATACTCCTCTTCAGTTAAGTCGCCATTGATAAACTGATAAAGTTTATTTTCAAAAAGATTTAAATCTAATTGATTAAATTTAATCGCATAAATTTGCCAAGGAGAATTAAAGTCAGCGATTATTTGGCCTTTTAATAAGATTAAATTATCAGTTCCGTTTATAGCAAAATAAGTATCACGGGTAATTTTCAAACTGCCAATTGCTCTGCCAAAGTTTAAATCCAAATCATTTTTGGCATAATAAAGTTTTCCCGAAGATAAATTTTCAAAATAAGAAACATCAACCGGCAAATATTTTCCTCCCTCCACCCTAAAAAGATTGTTAACGGCGGTGTTGGCTTTCTCCTGAGAGGTCTCTTCCTTATATTCTTTTTGATATTTGCCTACCTGATAAAACTTTAATTTTTTTCCAACCTCTTGCCAACTGGCATAAAAAATTCCTTTATCATTAGCAGCTACATAAATAACATCATCACCTTGCTTATTAAGATTTTCTTGATCACTTTCTGATAATGGAGTAACATCTTTTTTATTTTTATTAAAAATTTTAATCCGATAAGGTAAAGTTTCAACGTAAGTATTGTAAATTAAATAATCACCACCCGGAGTCACTCCTGCCGAAAGAAAATCGCTTCTTGTCTCCACTTTCTTTTGAAGAATTCGCCCGCCTGAGGTAAACAAAGCAACTTTATCCACCCCTATAAGGGCAATGGTGTTTGCATCAAAACTGCTATCGGTAAAAACAGGAGAAACGGCGTCAGTTAAACAAGAAATAAACTTATTGCCAAAAATAGTTTTTATTCCCACGCCGCAATTTTCCTTTCCCGGCCCAACGACGTTATTATTTGTTAAGAAATGGGTTCCTTGATAACTGCCAAAATCTACCTTTTCTTTTGAGGGCCGATCATAATCCAAAAGCCCTTCGGTATCAAAGCGGGTATATTCATAAAAACCTTTATTCATCAAAAAATAAGGATAAAGATAAAAACCATCGGGCGAAACCTCGCAAAGTTGAGTTGATAATTGATTATCATATTCTTTTTGCCCAATTAAGTTGCCATTTGAGTCAAAAAGTTTAACCCAGTTTTTCCCCCGGTTTTTGCCAAAAGTTTTTCCATCATTTTAACATAAAGCGGTGGTATTACCATCATAGGAAGTATCCAAACCCGCTTGGGATAGACCGCCATTGGCAATGGTAGAGACAATTTTCTTTTCTTTACCAGATAAACTTTCTAAAAAATATAACTTGCCGGTATTGGGTTTATTTTGAGAGGTATAAAAAATAACCGTTTTCCCATCTTTTGTCATCCGCATGGCAACAAAATTCTCTCTCAAAATTTGCCTTTCCCATAAAAGTTTTGGCGAGATAATTTCTAACCCTTGGTCATTTGGCCTGCCAGACAGTTTTTCCAAGTAAAATCGAAGAACCTGATTTTCCGGCACGGCGTTAACTGTCTGACCAAAGGTTTTATAACCCTCTTTGCTTAAAGTAAAGAAAAATTTTCCCGGTTGAAGCTGCGGCAAATCAGTTTTGCCATTAATCATTTTTTCAACC
>JBKBJJ010000011.1:0-11158 GCA_046293855.1 Microgenomates group bacterium
ATGAGTGATTAAAACATCAAAATCAATTTTTCCTTTTTCAATTTCCTCCAAAATTTTCTCATCAACTACAGCCACTTTCACTGATTTACCGGTTGAGTGAGGTAGTTCTACTTCCCCTTTTAACCCAACTTTATCAACATTTAAATGAAGCTCAACCGACTCATCAAAGGAGGCAAAACGGATTTTTTTCAAAATTGCCACTGCCTCCTTTAACGAAAGTTTACCATTTTTCAAAATCTTATTAAGTTCTTCTTTAGCTTTTTGATACTTGCTCCCTCTCACTTTTTTCTTCCTTAATTTCTTAATTTCTAATTTCTTAATTTCTTTTTTCTCTTCAATGATTTTCTTTGCTTTTTCCATCTTGGCCAAATCCTCCTCCCCTACCTCAACCTCAACCATCCGCTCGCCTCCTTTTAAACCCTGCGCCCGTATTTTCTTTTTTGCTTGTTTTTTCTCCTCCGCTTTTTTCTTTTGCTCTTCTTTTTGTTTTTTTTCTATCTCTTCTAAACCAAGAATGCGCGTTCTAATTTTTCCCATTGACTTTTGACTTTTCCCGCCTGAGGCAGATCCGCCTTTGGCGGAAACTTTTAACTTTTTATATCAACCCCCATACTCCGGGCTGTCCCCTCAACAATCTTTTTCGCTGCTTCTAAATTATCGGTGTTTAAATCAGCCATTTTTTCTTTGGCAATCTCCTCCACTTGAGATTTAGTCAATTTTCCCACTTTTTCAGTATTGGGTTTTCCTGATCCTTTTTGTAAGTTTAATTTCTTCTTAATTAAAGCAGCAACAGGAGGAAGCTTGGTGACAAAAGAAAAAGTTCGGTCTTGATAAACAGTGATCACTGCCGGGATAATCTGCCCTTTTTGCTTGGCAGTGCGAGCGTTGTATTCTTTAATAAAATCCATAATTGGCACCCCATGCTGCCCCAAAGCCGGGCCAACAGGGGGGGCTGGAGTCGCCTCCCCGGCGGGAAGATTTAATTTAATGATGGTTTTAATTTTTTTGGGCATAAATATTTCAAATCCTAAATTCCAAATCCTAAATCATAAGATTTTATAATTTCGCCACTTGTAAAAAATCCAGCTCAACTGGTGTCTCTCTATCAAATATCGAAACCAAAACCCTTACCTTTCCTCTCTCCTCATCAATCGCCTCAATTGTTCCCAAAAAGTCGGCAAAAGGACCCTCCGTTATTTTCACCGCCTCGCCCACGGAAAATTTTGCCTTAAATTTTGGTGCCTCTTGCTCGACAAACTTCATAATCGCCTCCACTTCTTTTTCAGAGATGGGGGTTGGTTTAAGCCCTGCCCCAACAAAACCTGTCACTCCCTCAGTGGTGCGCACCACCAACCAGGAATCATCATCTAAAATCATCCGGATTAAAATATAACCAGGAAAAACTTTTTCCGTCGCTTTAGTTTTTTTTCCTCTTTTCACAACAGTTATCTGCCGGGTGGGAATAACTACTTTAAAGATTTTATCCTCCACCCCCAAGCTTTTTATCCGCTGTTCCAAAGCCGCCTTTACTCGCGCCTCATAGCCTGTCTGGGTATGGATAACATACCATTTACCTTTACTACCCTCAGAGGCAGTCCTAGTTGTCTGAGATGGAAGTGATGGTTGAGTGTTTTGCTTGTCCATAGATTAAAAAACACGGAAAAACATCGATGAGAACACGCAACAACACCGAATTTCAGTGTTTTTCCGTGTTCTGTTCCGTGTCGTTTTCTGTGTTATCTAAATTTGCTCACAATTTCTAATCCTTTCGCCAAAAGAATATCTATTATACCTACATATATCCCAATTATCAAGGAAACAATAACAACAACCGCTGTCAATCTTATTGTCTCTTTTTTTGTTGGCCAGGTGACTTTTTTTAATTCATCAATAATTTCTCCCGCCAGTCCAGGGGAAGGTATTCTTTTTTGATTCATAACAAATATTGTAACATAAATTTCTATTTTCTATTTTCTATTTGCTATTTGCTATATTTATATTATGCCCAAAGAAATTATCCATTCACTGATCTTAATCGCCGCCATCGGCTTGACTTTTTTATTCCCCAAAACCAGCCTCGCCGCCTACGACCTGCAACTGGCTGCCTCACTTTTCATCATCCTTTTTATTGCCAAAAAGTTTTTTATCCCAAAAGATGTCCCATCAAGATTAATGGAATCAGTTATCTTCACCCTCATTGTTATGGGAATTGTCAACACCACCGGCGGCCCCGCCTCTCCCTTTTTCTTTCTTATCTATTTTTTGCTTTTTTCTTTAACTCTTTTGCTTGAGCCTGTCATCTCAATCACTACCACTTTAACTTTAATAATCTTTTTCTTGTTAACAATGCCGGAAAATCAAAGCTTGAAAAATCTTCTCCCAATTTTTTCTTTGGCTTTCTTGACTCCCTTTGCTCTTTTTTTGGGAGAGGAATATTTGCAAAATGAAAAACTAAAAATGAAAAATGAAAAATTGCAAGAAGATACCTTTTTGTTTTTGTCACTGATGCTGAAAAATCATCTAAAAAATATCAAGGAGGCAGTGGAGAATTTTGTCGGCGATCATCAACTGGAAACTATCAAAAAGTCGCTGATGCGGATGGAGAAGTTGATTGAGAAATTTGAAAGAAGCGCGGAACAACGCGGAATCTAACGCGGAAAAACGGGAAGTTTCTGCGTCATTCAGCGTAAGATTCAGCGTTTTTCTGCGATAAAATTATGAAAGTATTACTCACCATTACTATTTTAATTTTATTTTTGTTGGAATTAACCACGGTTGGGGCTGTCTCTATGAACTCGCCTTTATATAAAATAGAGTCGGCTAACGTTTCCAATGCCGCTGGCGAAAAATCATCAACCAATTATCGCCTTTCCGACACTTTAGGCCAGCTGGCAGCAGGAGAGTTTTCCTCAACCGGATATGTAATCAAGGCCGGCTTTCAATACCTTCACTCCATTATCCCCTTTCGCTTTTCCATTTCCAACATTAATATTAATTTCGGAACTGTGACACCAAACACCCCTCAAACAGCAACAACGACTTTGACGGTTTCTTTTGGGGCAGCCGGCCAATACCAGGTGACGGCGGCGGAGCTTGGACCAATGACTTCTCTTTCTGGTGGCAATACCATTCCCGACACCAGCTGTGACGGTGGGGCTAACACTTGTACTGAAAGCCTTGCCAAGCCTTGGACGTCAACTTCTGCTTATGGTTTTGGTTACAATATGTCAGGCGATGATATCCCTTCTGATTTTATTGATTCAACTTATTATCGACCGTTTGCCGACCGCAATGCCGGGGAGTCAGCGGCGGTTGTCATGTCTTCCTCCAATGTGGGGAAAAACCGTCAGGCAATCGTCACTTTTAAAATCAATGTTTCACCAGTGCAAGCAGCGGGAACTTACCAGACAATTATAAATTTTGTGGCAACCCCAAGTTATTAATTACACGGAAGAACACTGATGAGAAAACAGAAAAACACTGAACTTTTATATGCTCAGCTCACCTACCTTATCCGAAGCTGTCTTTTTGAGATTCGCCGACAATACGGACCGGGACAAAAAGAGGTGATTTACCAAAGATTGCTCGAGGAAAAATTAAAAAAAATTGGTTTGAGGGTGAAAAAAGAACCAAAAATTAAAATTTATTCTCAAGACTCAGGAAAAGTCGTTGGTATTTATCAACCTGATCTTTTAGTGGAAGATAAAATTATCTTAGAAATAAAATCAAGTAGAATCACCACTAAAACCGATGAAAGGCAACTTTATCATTATCTGCGAAACAGTCAATACCAGTTAGGTCTTTTAATCAATTTTTCCACTCCAAAACTTTATATTAAAAGAATCATTTATACCAACGACAGGAAGCTATATCTTCCGTGTATTTCCGTGTTCCCATCCGTGTTCTTCAGTGTTTTAATCAGTGCCTTCCTCTTGTTTTTCCCTCTTTCTGTTTTTGGCCAACAGGTTTCCCTTTCCCTTTCCCCTCCACTTTTGGAAGTCTTTATCAAGCCCGGTAAATCAATCGTTGTAGCATATAATCTACAAAATTTTGGCGATCCAACGATTCTGACGGCGAAAGTTTTGCCGTTTGAAGCAAAAGATAACTTAGGCAATATTAGGATTAAAGAAGAGTTTGAGGGACCAGTCCGTTTTTCTTTGGATAATGCTGACTTACAACTGGAGCAACCTTTTTTTCTCAAAACCGGTGATCGTCAACAGCTGCTTTTGCGCCTGCGCATCCCTGAGGGAGCACCGGAGGGAGATTATTATTATACTTTATTAGTCAAGACGCAACCACCGTCAACAACAGAGGGAGTAGCCTCAAGCCGAGCGCAAGCGACTATCGGCTCAAATATTTTAATTACTGTCACTGAGAGTGGAATGGTACAAGTGAAGGGAAAAATTGCCCTTTTTGATGTCCTGCCCCGTTGGAAATTGGCAATTGGAAATTGGAAATTGAAGCTTTTTGACAGTAATGACAAAATTCCCCTCGTGGCAATTGTTGAAAATCAAGGAAAAAATCTGATTAAACCGGAAGGAGAGATTATTTTAAAAGGAAATTTTGGCGAAAAAGCAAAATATCAGATTATCCCTCAAAATATTTTAGCCGAATCACAAAGATTATTAACCGCCACTCCCTCAGCTGAGTTTGATTGTCCGTCAAAGGGAAAACAACCGGTTTTTTGTCGCCAACCAATTACCCTTTTGCTTTCGGGATTTTTTATTGGTCGTTACAATTTATCAACGTATGTTAATTTTGGCGAAACCTCTCCCAAAGTTTTTGCCTCAACCTCATTTGTGGCACTGCCTTTTAAATTTTTGCTGGGATTAATTATTGCTATCTCTTTGGCAATTCTCCTTTTCAAACGGGCAACTAAAAACGAGTAATTTTTTAAGAATGTTTTAGAATTTTTTAGGTTATTAAAACAATATATCTTAAGAATAGGCATAAAAAAAATTGATGCGATCGTCATATAAAAATTTATACCCTCTTTTAATTTAAGTTTTTCCAACAATCTTCCTTAAGAATAAATCTCGGTGAAGTTTTGTTTTACCAAATGTTTTTAAGGCTTTAATATGCTCTTTTGTTCCGTAACCTTTATTTTTCTCCCAGTGATATTTTGGGTATTTTTTTGATAATTGAACCATTAATCGATCACGAAAAACTTTGGCGATAATTGAAGCGGCGGCGATTGAGATTGATTTTTCATCCCCCTTAACAATCGCCTTTTGGTTTTTAAGACCAATACCACGCAGATATTTGACATAAAAGCCGTCAATTAAAATAAACAGTCTATTACTGTTTTGGCTCGATCGGGTTAAAAACGGTAATTTTCTTTTCATCTCCTTTAGCGCTTCAATTAGCCCTTTACGGAAACTTTTGGCTATCCCATATTTATTGATGAAGCCAACAGAAACTTTTGTAAGATGAAATGCCAATGCTTCTCTTTTGATAATTTCTGCCAACACCTCTCTTTTTTTTGGCGATAATTTTTTTGAGTCATTGATGCCGAGAGATTCTATCCCTGGTAGAGAATGGTTGCCACCGTTCTCTGCAGGATTGAAACACACCACTCCCACAACCAAAGGCCCAGCCAGCGCTCCCCGACCCACCTCATCAACCCCAACAACCAAATAACCTTTTCGCCATAATTTTTTTTCAAAATGAAATGTGGGAGAAGACATATTTAAATTATAAATCCGAAGCACGAAATCCGAAATTCGAAACCCTAAAACTGAACTGAGCTTGTTAAACACCTAAGAAATTTGGTATTCCAACCAGGCAAATAGATGAAGATTGACATAACAAGCTAAAATTCAAGGGTTCCTAAGAATTTTTAATAACTTGTTACTTATTAACATTTAGTGAAGTAATACCCTGTTAAATTTAAAAAAATCGAAGGGTGCCAAGCTAGGTCACCCGACGGGTGTATATTAACCAAAAGGTGCTCTTTCCCTCATTACTCCTTATTATTACGTTCTAATCAATGATTTTTGTAGACTATAGTCCGTTGCATTATAAAAAAACTGCCGTTAATATTTTTTCTATGAGCGGATTTTTGAACTCGTTTGCCCCAATCAAAATCAGTTTTTCTCCTCTATTTAAACGATTAAAAAAATATAAAATTGAGATAATTCTTTTAATTTTTGCTCTCATTACCGCTTTAATTTCTGTGGGGGTTTATTTTGTAAGCCAAAAAGAAACTGCCGAGGAGCCAGTGTTTTTTGAGAAAAAAACAATCACTCCTTCTTTTTCAAAAATTTTTGTTGATATTGCCGGCGCCGTGGAAAAACCCAATGTTTATGAAGTAACCGTTGGTGCTCGGTTAAAGGATGTTTTAGTGATGGCTGGTGGTTTATCAGCCGATGCCGACAGAAAATTTTTTAGTCGCAATTTTAACTTGGCAAAAATTGTTGCCGATCAAGAAAAAATCTATATCCCCTCAACTGAGGAGGTTAAAAACGGTTTTTTTGTTGAAAATCAACAGACGTTACCAAATCCCTCTCAAACCATCTCTAAGAAAATAAACATTAATACTGCCAGTCTTGAAGAACTTGATCAACTCCCTGGCGTTGGCAAGGTCACCGCTCAAAAAATTATTGATGGAAGACCCTATCAAAGTCTGGAAGAATTACTAACAAAAAAAGTTATCAATAAAGGTGTTTACGATAAGATTATTAACATAATTACCACGAATTAATAGCGGATTAACCCGGATATCAGTGCAAAATAAATGCGAAAGATGGCAAAAACTCTTTCGCGTTTTTTCGTGCTCTGTTGCGCGGAGTTTCCTGTATCTATATGCTTTCACCATCAACATTCACCAGCATCATCAACTCCTACCTTCCCGAACCTCATGCATCACTTTTAAATGGAATTTTGTTTGGAGTCTCTCTGAAAACAACTAAAGCTTTTTATGAGCAACTAAAAATGGTGGGACTTTTACATATCGTTGTTCTTTCAGGGATGAATATTACTTTTTTAAGCGCGGTTATCACTAATATCACTGGTTTTCTTAGCAGACGAGTATCTTTTCTGCTTACGATACTAATTATTATTTTATTTATTATTTTTGTTGGTCCGCAAGCCCCAATTGTTAGAGCGGGATTTATGGGTATTTTAACGTCAGTGGCAATTTTGTCAGGAAGAAAAAATTTGGTTTTATATTCTCTTTTTTTGTCGGCAATTTTTATTGCTTTGTTTTGGCCAAAATGGTTAACGACCATTTCTTTTCAACTTTCCTACGGAGCAACTTTGGGAATTATTCTTTTTGGAAGGGTAAAAAGTTTATCACCTCCTCCAAAATCCCAGCGAAAGGAAAAAGTTAAAAACTTTTTAAGAGAAGCTTGGTATGTTTTCTGGAAGGAATTTAAACCCTCCCTAGCCGCCCAGGTTTTTACCGCGCCGATTATTTTTTTATATTTTAAACAAATTTCTTTGATTTCTCCTTTAGCAAACGTTTTGGTCTCATTTACCATTGTCCCCCTTATGATCTTTGGTTTTTTAACGGCGATTTTGGGAAAAATTAACTTTTATTTAGGTTTTCTCCCTGCCTGGATTTGTTATCTTTTTTTAAGCTACATAATTTTTATCGTTGAAACTTTAACAAAAATTCCAGGAATTTTTATTAAGTTTTAGATTGATAAAACAATCAAATAAAAATTGGGTGTAAAAAAAAGTATGACGATCGTCACACAAAAATTTATGGTTAAAAAGAAAAAAATTAACTTAACCGATATCTTGCTTTTAATTGCCGCGGGGATAATTGATCTGTATCAGGAAATTAAAGATCCATTTGATCTTTTTTCCAAATACTATCAGGACATTTATGGAGAAGTACCCTTAAGATGGAGAAAAACTCATATTTATTCTCTTTTTACCTACTCTATCAAAAAAGGTTATCTTAAAAAAGAGTCAAATTTAAAAACCGGCAAACTTTTTCTAACTAAAAAAGGTGAAGATAACTTAAGAAAAAAATATCCTCAAATTTTTTATAAAAACAAAAAGGATGACAAAATAAGGTTGGCAATTTTTGATATCCAAGAATTAAATCGTTATAAAAGAAACCAGTTAATTAAATTCTTAAAAAAAATCGGATTTGTGATGATTCAAAAATCGGTTTGGGCAACTCCTTTCAATCAATTTAAGTTGTTAAAAAGATGGATAAGAGAAAATGGACTGGAAGATAAAGTTATCCTAATTGAGATCGATAAGAAAAATATTAAAAATAAAAATAAATCATTTATCAGGTTGTTAAGCTCTAATTTTTTTAAATAATAAATTTTTTTGATGCGATCGTCATATAAAAATTTATACCCCTTTCAATGGAGAGCAGTATAATAACCTTAAGAAGATTTTTGACTGTTATTTTTTTGTCTGGTTTTCTTTTTCTTATTTATTTTTTCGTTGTCTATCAAGATAAAAATACAAAACTCGTTTTTTGTGATGTTGGTCAGGGCGATGCCGCTTATATCAGGGTGAAAAATAGGGTTGATGTTTTGGTTGATGCCGGCCCTGATAGAAAAGTTTTAACTTGCCTGGGAAAATATATGCCTTTTTGGGATCGAAAGATTGAACTGGCGATTATCTCCCACCCCCAAAAAGATCACTTTGGCGGTTTTTTGTACCTGCTTGACCGTTATCAAATTGGGGAAATTTTAATGACACCGCTTGACAATCCAAGTCAATCATTTAAGCAATTAAAAGAAAAAATAGCCAAGAAAAAAGTCAAAGTCAGCTTTCCCCAAGCCGGAGAAAGAATAAATATTTTAAGTGACACAATTGAGTTTTATTGGCCAACGGAAGAATTTATCGCGAAATATCTTGCTATTCCTAAAGCGTATCTAAACCACGGCCGCATAAAAGATACGAAAAATGTTTTGGGAGTAAGTTCTCTTGATGATAATAATTTTTCTTTGGTGTTTTTGTTTGAAGAAAATTATCCGCCAACTGGTGGATTCAGAGTTTTGTTTACGGGTGATGCCACGCCTAAGGTGTTCAATACCATCGCCTCCCACAGTCACAATCACACCTTAAAAAATATTACACTCCTTAAAATCCCCCATCATGGCTCAAAAAACGGTCTAACAAAAAATTTTTTAGAGTTGGCAGACCCTAAGATGTCAGTGATAAGTGTTGGTAAAAATAATCCCTATGGCCATCCAACTAAAGAGATTTTAAACATACTCCAAGCCCAAAAGATCAAAATTAGACGGACGGATATTGATGGGAACATTGTTTTTCGGTTACGGTAACGAAGCTCGTATCGTGAAACGGTTACGTTAAGTGTTTTTTTAAACACGTTACCGAAAGACGACTACCGAAACGAGCATCGTGACCGATAGACGCTTAACTAAGAAGAATGCCTCTTATTTCCTTAAAAATACTCCAGCCTTCCAACCCAATCCATTTCTCTCCCAGAAGTTCTTTTGGTAAACCGGGATCAATTTTAAGAAGATTAATATATTCATCAATAACTTTTTTAAATTTTTCTATTTTTTCTTCCTGGGAAGATAAAATCGCGTGCCATTTTTTAAAAAGTTCACGGTAGGATTTATCTAAATTTGACTTACCCCAAACCTTCTCGATTAAAATATTGCGATCGCCAAAAATATGTTCAGACTCAAACGCTTGAAAATATTTTTCCTCCTCTTTGCCACCAATTAACTGACGTAAGTTTTCAATTATTGGATGGGGTGTTAACCAAAAAGAACGATGCCAAGGACCCAAACCCCAACCCTGCATTTCTCGACGTAGCCGATCGCGAATTTCTCTTTTTGCCTCGGGAATTTCATAAGAAATTATCCGCCATTTACCATCCCAGCTATCTTTTAAAAACCTAAAGAAAGGAAATTCCAAGCAAAGACTATAAAATCCTTTTTCAGTCAAATAATAACTGTTTTCGTTTGATTTATTTTTTCCGTCTGGCGATATTGGATATTGGATATTGGATATTGGTTTTTTTTCTTTTTCTTTTTCTAATATCGAATATCGAATATCGAATATCTTTATTAACCCTTCCTTAATTAATCCTGATAAAATTCCGCGGGTTTTCTGATTAAAAGTTATGTCAAAAACTTTTTGCACTCGTTCGTCAAAATTAACCGGAGAAAAACTGGTATCGCTGAGCAAAAATAACGAAAGTAAAATTTTTATCCGTGTTTCTTTAATCCCCATACAATTAACAATTTAACAGACGGAAAAAAATTTGTCAAGAAATAAAACTGAAACTTATAGAAATTGATGTAAATTTATAGAAACTAAATAGAAATTTATTGAAATTGGGAAATTATGAGAAGAAAATGGTGGAGATAGAAAAATGAGTTGGAAGTAAATTTGTTTAAAAAAATTTCAATCAGTTTCAACAAGTTTCTATAAGTTTCAATACTCATTTTGGTCTTCTTCTTCTTCTTCTGCATTTTACTGTTGACAAACTAAAAATAATAATTAATAATGAATATATAAATGAATATATAAAAAATAAAAAAGATGAAAAAACATAAAAAATTTTTTTATAAATTAATTCTTTTTTTCTTTGTTTTTTTCCAAGCCGGTTATATTTTTTTGATTAAACTGCCCTCGCCAGTTGGCTCGGCAAATTTCACCAATATTTCTGATACTTTATCCAACTCCCGACTTTCTTATCGAGCCGGCGTGGCAACCGGAGCGGCTAATGGCTCAGTGGTCACTGTCGACTCCTCCGGCAATGCCGACAACGATACCAATCACCTTTTTCCCAAAGATACTGTCTGTTTTGCCGGACCAAATCTTGATGGTTGTTATAACCAATCAACCTATAATGTTGTCAATATCGTTAATTCCACCGCTTTTAACATTTCCCCTCCTTTGGGCGCTAATCCATTAGGAGCAAATGACTATGTCATCGCCACCCAATCAGCCACTCACACCATCACTTTTACTTTAGCCTCAGCCGTCCCTTCCAATGGCGATATTTATATTACTATTCCCGCCATTAACCACGCCACCCAAGGCAATGATGGCTTTCCCGATACTAACACTTCAGTTGCCACCAATGGTTTTGATTTAAATGGGCTGGGAACTGCCAATATCAGTGTTTCCTCCTCGGGATGCAATAACAACTGGACAGTGGCGGCGGTTACCCCCGGGGATGCCACCAACGATCATCGGATAAGAA
>JBKBJJ010000120.1:0-1683 GCA_046293855.1 Microgenomates group bacterium
TGCATCTTATCTTTTAGTTTAGATTGTTTTAATGCAAATAAATTATTCATAATATTAAATATACAATAGTGTTAAAAAAATGTCAAGACCTATAGAAAAATTGATATATTCTATAGGATACCCTATAGAATATAATAAGAAAATTAAGGCTTATTGTGGCTCTTTTTAGAAAGCGCGAATAATTGTGGATAACTTGCGGATAATTAGGGATAAAAAATTTTGTATAATAAATAAATGGAATTTTCTCTTCTTACCTATAACACTCTTTTTAATAAAGGCATTGAGAGTCTTAAAAAAATCAGCGATATTTATCAACCTGATATTATTTGTCTTCAAGAAGTTGATACAAATGAAAGCAATTTAAATCAAGTAGAAAAATTAAACTATAAATTAGCCGATTTTTCCAATTATTTAATTAGATTAGGAAAAATTTTTGGGTTGGCAACATTTTATAATGAAAAAAAGTTTTATTTGAATAATTCTCAAATGATTCCTATTTTTCAATCTTTACTAAATCAAATTTTGCCTTTATTAAAAGTAACTCAAGGAAAAACTATTAATCCAAATTTTTTAAAAACCGTCCTTATTCATAAACAATCAAAAAAGAAAATCATTATCTATAATACTCATCTACCGGTAGTGGGATCAAATAACATAAAAATCAAGCAAATAAAACAAGTTTTAAATCAAATTGATATTAATCAAAAGAATTCAGTTGTTTTTGCCGGTGATTTTAATTACCTCCCCTACGGAAGAAAAAATTTAGAGAGACTGATGAAAAGTTTTGGTTTTAAAGAAGCAACAAAGAATATTGATTATACTATCAAATACGTTGGCAATCTTAAAAAGCTCCATTATAATTTTATTTCAAGAATCATAGTTAAAGCATTTAGCAAATTTTTTACCAATAAATTAAAGATTGATTATATTTTTTATAGAAATCTTGTTTTAAAAAAAGCAAAAAGAATCAATATTTTCCAATCTGATCACTTTCCAATTATCTCAACTTTTTATCTCCCTGATTAAACTTTTAAATGCCTTTCTTGCCCGATAAAGATATTCCTCAAATATCTTTTTTTTATTTTTTTTATCATCGACATCCTGATAAATTTGCCCTCCCATTTCATAATCAAAAATTTTATTCTTTATTTTCTCACCAAAAAGATATTTAGTTGAGGCAATTGAAAATTTATAGAAAAGTTTTAGCCCTCCTTCTTTTTTTAATCTTCGCAGAGACACCCTAATTTTAACTTTAGAAAGAGGCTTCGCTTTCACTCCCCACTGAGAAGCTTGATAAACTAAATCATGGTCTTCAGAAATAAACAATTGTTCATCAAAACCTCCCAAAAGTTTAAAAAAATGTTTTTCAATGATCATAAAACCCCCTGCAGAAAAAGGTTTGTTAAGGCTTTGAGTTAATTCAATAATAAGATTAATAAAATTAAAAATAGCTAAATATTTTTTATATCCTCGCTCAGGTAAAAGATAAGGAATGAAAAATAAACCTTTTTTTTTCATAATGTTTTTTTTAAGAGTTTTGATAAAAGTAGGAAAAACTTCGCAATCGGCGTCTAAAAAAATTAAATAATCACCCCTTGCTTTTTTCGCCCCAAAATTTCTTTGAAAGGAGACATTTTTTTTATTAACTTGGAATAAATTAATTGGAAGATATTTTTGAAATTG
>JBKBJJ010000121.1:0-1614 GCA_046293855.1 Microgenomates group bacterium
ATTAAAATAAGAGCCCAAAACCTCATCTAAGCGAAGATTTTTATCGTCTCTGTTATTTTCCAAAACTACACCCGGTAAACCGCCAAATTCCATATATTCATCATAAAAATGACGCAAAAAATGGTAATCAGAGGCCAAAGAAAGTTTCTCTCCCTTAAACCATAAAAATTCCTCAAAATCCAAAGGATAAAGCTCAAAGAGAAATTTTCTTCCCGCCAAACTTTCCGTAAAAAGATTTTTTAAATAAAAACTACTTGAGCCAGTCATAATAAACTTAATCTGATAATGATCAAAAAGATACTTAACAACTGAGGGAATATTTTTGAGATATTGAACCTCATCTAAAAAAACATAAGCCCTCTCTCTATTTATCCTTAAACCTAAGTTTTTAAGCTCGCTGATAATTGCCTCATAGTTTTCCTTTTTAAAGATTCTTTGATTAACCGGGCTTTCCAAATCTAAAAAAATCTTGTTGTTAGTTTTTAAATTATCAAAAATATATTTAATCAAAGTTGACTTACCCACTCGTCTAAATCCGGTAATTATTAAAACCTCAGGCTTTTCAATATAAAAGCTTATTCTTGAAAGAAGTTTCCTTTTGATAAACATTTTAATATATTTTAGACAAAAAGAATACTTTTTGTCAAATGAAATATTTTTTTCGTTTTATACCCCTTTTACTTGAATTGGCAACTTTTTTATGTCATGCTGAACTATGTCCTGATCAATATCAGGATCGTTTCAGCATCTAATAAGATCCCGAAACAAGTTCGGGATGACAAATTAGCGCGCACCTTCTGTTAATAAATGAAAATTCCAATCTCGAATTTCGAATATCAAAACAAATCACAATTTTCCAATTCTCCAATTTTCCAAACTTTATTTCTCCCAATAACCAATAACGAATAACTAATAACGAAACCCTCTTAACTCAACAACTCCCTCGTAATTGCCAACAACTTTTCTTTAGAAATCAATTTTTCATTTAACTTAAATCTCAATCCCCGACCGCTTTCATCTTTCCCCCAAGGGATAAGCAACGATTCGCCTGAAAATTTATGGCGAATTAAAGAAGAAAATATTGCTCCCAACCCCTTCCCCTCAACCCCGATCTTAACCGATGATTCAACTGAGGAAATTATTCCATCTTCGCTTTTTGCCAAAAGAAATAATGCCCGCAGTTGTCTGGGGCTTAAATATCGGATTTTTTCTTCAACGCTCCTCATTAATTTTCACTATAAAAAATATTTTCTTCTATGTCAAGTTATTTCTTACTGTCTTCTAATTCTTTAGTATTTATAAATTCTTTAATTTCTATAATTTTTATTTATTCTATATTTTCTATAAATTCTATATGGTCTAAATTTTAAAAATTCTAAATAAAAACGGAGTTATTTCAAGAATTGGTTATAAAGACAATAAAAAACTTTAAAAATAATTTGAACAAATTTCCCCTTCAGGAAGCTTTTAAACAATCTTTAACAAAGTGATATAGATAGAATTTATCCTTTTATTAATTTTTTTAACATCCTCCCTCTTTTACCATCTAACCCACGACCGCGGCTTATATGGTACAAAATGGTTTTCTTTTTAAACTATGGCATCTGTTCAACG
>JBKBJJ010000122.1:0-1562 GCA_046293855.1 Microgenomates group bacterium
CCATCCAAAAAAATCACCATTAATCTGTCAGGTTAGTTATTTACCCTGTTTTTTAAAAAAATCATCAAAAAACTTTTAACACCTAATATCTAACTTCTAATAACCAACACCTAACATCTAACATTTAACAACAAGCAATCAACAACCAACAATTAGATAACTAGTAACTATTAACCATCAAATATCTAAATCCTAAATTCTAAACAATTAAACAATAAGACTAATTTCATAACTTCCCAATATCTTAATTTCCAATTTCTTAATTTCCTAATTTCTAATATCTCCAAATAACTAATAACGAATATCGAATATCCAATATCGAATATCGAATTGTTTATATTGTATAATTATAAAATTATGCTTTACTCAAAACTTTTTGGTAAAACCAAAAGAGAAGTTTCCGCTAAATTTGAAGCAAAAAGTCATGAACTTTTAACTAAGGCAGGTTACATCGACCAAATCGCCTCAGGAATTTTCAACTTTCTTCCTTTAGGAAAAAAAGTCCTTTCAAAGATTGAAAATATCATCAGAGAAGAAATGGAGGCAATTGGCGCCCAGGAAATACTCATGCCTGCCCTTCACCCCAAAACTTTATGGCAACAGACTAATCGCTGGGAGACAGTCGATGTATTATTTAAAACCAAAAGCCGACTTGGCCAAGAATACGCTCTTGCTCCCACTCATGAGGAAACAGTGACTCCTCTGGCAAAAAAATTTATCAAAAGCTACAAAGATTTACCCTTAGCTCTTTATCATATCACCCCAAAATTTCGCGATGAACCCCGACCAAAATCAGGGATACTGCGAGGGAGAGAGTTTGGCATGAAAGATTTATATTCATTTCACGCCGACAAAGATGATTTAGCTAAATTTTATCAAAAGGTGACGGAGTCATATTTGAAAATATTTAATCGCTGTGGCCTTAAGCAAATAAAAATCACTGAAGCTTCAGGTGGTAGCTTCACCAAAAAATTCTCCCATGAATTCAATGTCATAACCCCAGCTGGTGAGGTTGATTTAATTTACTGCCAAAATTGCCACTTTGCCCAAAATGAGGAAATTTCTAAATTAAAAGCAGGTGATCAATGTCCAAAATGTGGTGGCGTTATTAAAAAAGACAGGGCGATTGAAGTTGGCAATATCTTTGATTTAGGAGTTCGCTTCAGTGAGGCTTTTGATCTTAAATTCACCGATAAAAACGGCAAGCAGCAATTTCCTTTTATGGGCTGTTATGGCATTGGGACAAACCGGCTTTTGGGAGCAATTGTTGAGGTTTATCATGATAAAAATGGCATCATCTGGCCAGAAAGCGTCGCTCCTTATCAGCTCCATCTTATCGGCCTTGATCTTAAAGATAAAAATGTCAAAGACAACTGTTATAACGTTTACAGTCAATTACTCAATTATGCCATTTAACTTCTTTTTGATGATAGAGAAGAATTAAGCGCCGGCGAAAAATTCGCCGATGCTGATTTAATTGGAATTCCAACAAGATTGGTAGTCTCCAAAAGAACAAAAGACAAAATCGAGTATAAAAAACGGGGCGAAAAAGAAATTAAACT
>JBKBJJ010000123.1:0-1518 GCA_046293855.1 Microgenomates group bacterium
TCAACTATATTTGAGCTGATAGAAACAACCGCTCTTTTTATCTGGTCTTTAAGATTAAAATCTTTTGCAAATTTTTTATTTGCGGTAATATCATAAATTTCTTTTGTTATTTTTAAAGCCAGCTGCCAAATTCTTAAATCTTCAAACTTTGTTATTTTCGTTTTTTTAACTCGCTAACTTGTTAACTCGCCAACTCGCTAACTTGTATAGTCTTTTAATTCGTAACTCGCCAACTCGCTAACTCGTAATAAATTAACATCAATTTCCCCATTCATTAACTTATTTAACATTGTCTTAAATAACTCCTCATTAAGCTCCTTTTTCTTCTGCTCAATCTCAATTTTCTGGTCAACAGTTTGAAGAATCTCAGCAATTTCGCGCAGCTCGGGAAGAGACGGAAGAGGGATTTTAAAAATTTTCAATGAATCCCAAGAAGTTCGTGGATGATTTGTTCCACTAATTGTTCCTGTAGCAAAATTTAAAAAATAAGAAGTATGAATGAGGTTGATAAGATAAAAAGGCAAAACTTTTAATTTATTACATCTTATCACAATTAAATCAGTCGAACATACTCCTTTATTTTCTGCTATAACTGCTTTATCTAAATAGGGACGTAACTTTCCATAAAGAATATCTTGGGGATAAAACTTATTTTTTAAACTTTTCACTTCTCTACTGTTTCCATACCGATTAAGTTTAGTCGCACCAGGATCTAAATGTTCTAAACCTACATAAATTTCATTTTCTTTGGGTAAAATTTGCTCTTTTCGAGGAGTACATACCTCTCCCAACCCCACCACCCCCCAATCTTCTGGAATTTCTCCAATTTCAGTTTTTTTTAATTTTCTTCCTTTTCTAAATGATGGTCCGCCATATTTAAACAAATCCGCCATCAGAGATTTTTTAAGCTCTTTTGTTTTCTCAATTATCTTCTCCTGCACCTCCACCGCACTCTGAATCGTATCCAAAACATAAACAATTTTTTGTTGCTTATTTAAAGGAGGAAAAGAAATTTCTAAATTGTATAAGTGATGTTTCAAAACATTTTTAACCGCTGACCTAAATAGCTCTTCCGATAATTTTTTTAATGCTTTAGGAAGTGAATAGAAGATGAACTTTTTGTCGGCATTCTTAAAATTTTCCAATTTTACCACCCGTTGATTAAGAAGTGCTTTAGGGCCGTTCCAAATTCCAGTCGTAATTGTTCCGCTTAGCCCTATTAAGATGTCTCCAGGATTCACTAAATATCGAGAATCATAGGTCTTATCATAAAAAATTCCCGGACTCTGTTTTTCTAAATCACCAATTCTAATCACTGGCAAACCTTTACCTTCCAAATTAAAATCAGAGGCTTTAAAAGAAAAACCGAATTGAAAATTACAAATCTCTCCTAATTTTTTTGTTGGCCAAGGTGGTTTCATAGTTGATCCTGCCAAGGATTAAAATTTGGATGGTCAATAAGAAATCGGCGCAGATATTCTAAGCATTCATCGTTATATTTTCTAAGTATTATTTGCC
>JBKBJJ010000124.1:0-1327 GCA_046293855.1 Microgenomates group bacterium
GAGGGCAAAAATTATTTTTCTATCTTTAAAGCGGCCGCTGTCATTATAGAATTTTTGTTTTAATTTAGATTATTCCAACAATATTTTCTATCTTGACTGCTGTCGCATAAAAGATAAAATTTTAAAGTCTAAAAGATACTTATGCTAAAATTTGGAAATGAAAAAAAAGCTTTATCACTATTTTCTTCCTCAAAAAAATCTTGCTTTAACGCCGGCGACCCCTCGAGATTCATCAAGGCTTTTTGTTTACGAAACTTTAACCGATAAGATTATCTTTGACCATTTTTATCATCTTAATAAATATCTTCCTAAACACTCATTTTTAGTTTTAAATGAAACCAGCGTTTTACCAGCAAGGGTGGTAATGAGAAAGTCAACTGGAGGAAAGGTGGTAGTGTTATTTTTAGTTAACGAGTTAACGAGCGCCCATGTTATAAAAGCAATAGTTGATAGAAAGTTAAATTTGGGAAATTTAGTTTATTTTGACAATAAAAATTTTTTAGAAGTAGTTGATCAAAAAGAAAACATTTTTTATTTTAAATATGATTTTTCGCGGGAGAAACTTTTTACCCTTATTAAAAAATATGGGACAATGCCGATTCCTTTGTATTTAAGAAAAACGCCATTGAAAAAAGAGCAGCTTTTGAAAAAATATCAAACCATTTTTGCTCAACCAGCAATTGGCACTAAGTTGGCCTCAGTGGCCGCCCCCACCGCCTCGCTTCATTTTACCGAAAGAGTTTTTAGGAGGTTGGAGAAGAAAGGGATAAAAAAATATTTTATTACTTTGCATGTTGGCTTGGGGACTTTTGCGCCGATAACAGAAAAGAACTTAAAAGTAAAAAAACTTCATAAGGAGTATTTTGAGGTAGAAAAAAAAGTTTGGCAGGATATTTTAAAAGAAAAAAGTAAAGGGAAAAAGCTGGTGGCGGTTGGTACCACTGTTGTTCGAGCGTTAGAGTCGGCATTCGAAAATTTTATCACACGAGAGTCTCACCCTCCGAATCGGAGGGTCCCCTCGAAAGTGAAAAATTTTCTCCCGCCTCCTTTCTTTTTTGGGGAAACCGATCTTTTTATTTTTCCTCCTTATAATTTTAAAATGGTTGATCATCTTATTACGAATTTTCATTTGCCAGGCTCATCTTTGATGATGTTGGTTGAAGCATTTTTACAGCATAAAGGAGCAAAAAAGCATTTAGTTGAATTGTATAATATAGCGATTAAAAATAATTTTCGCTTTTATTCATTTGGCGATGCGATGATAATACTTTAGTTAAGTAGTTAACTAAAGTGAAATTAATATGGGAAATTTTTTTAAAGTTTTATA
>JBKBJJ010000125.1:0-1208 GCA_046293855.1 Microgenomates group bacterium
ATATATTTGCCTTCCTGCTTTGTCCTTATATCATATTCCTAAAATAAAGTGGGACAATAATTTATTGTTTCCAATTGCTTCTGGTTGGATTGTTTTTGTTCTGGCTTTTGTTTTTTTTCATTTTCTTTTTCAAAACTTTTATCCCTAATTTTACTATATAAAAGTTAAATAGTTAATATGTTAGTGGGTTAACGAGTTAATGAGTTAACGGGTTAATGGGTTTTTGTTTAGTTATGATTTCATTTCGTCATTTTTTTAATTTCTTCCTCGGAAACTCCAGTTTGTTTTAGAATTGCTTTTAGTGTACCTTTGGGAAGAGGTTAGTTTTGAAGAGAAATAGAAGTGAATTTTTTTGGTTTCTAAGATTTCTTTCAAGAAATATATGACTGCCTTTTCGTCTTTTAATAAGGAATCCAAGTTTAAGAAGCGCTTTTAATAAATCTTTTGGTTTAATTTGTTTAATTTTCATATATATGAAAATTTAACAGAAGAAGATACGGGAATTTCAACTGAAGTGATAAGGGTAGTTGTCTCTTTTTCTACGGGAATAGAGTAACCAAGGGCAGAAAGAGAGTCAATGTGAAATTTAATCAATTTTTTCATTCTTTTTAAAGCCTGATCAATAGTTTTCCCATAGTCACTTAACCCCAAAGCCGGGCAATAAACAATAAAGAATTTTTTTCTTTTTCAATAATGATTTTGTAGTTAAAAATTTTTGTCTCCATATAGTTGTATTCTACTTTTTATAAAACGGTCTGTCGACTATTAATAAAAACAAGTTGCCACAATTTAAACGCCTTAGCTTGGGTGATTTGGTTTAAGATCGTCTCTAAGTTTTGGGCGTGATTTTTGAGTTGGGATAATTGCTGTTTTAACTGCTCGTTTTGAGCTTTAAGTTCGGAAAAATTAGGTCTTGACATTTTTAGATTCCTATGCTATAAAATAATTAATCGCGCCCCTAACCTACGGTTGGGGGACATTTTTTTAATGATTTTATAATTATTTTCTAAAATCTTCTAATCGGGGTAATTCTACTTTAAAGATACCTTTTTTTAAAGCCCAGACTTCGCGACCCAATTTATTTCGTGCATAGACTACTATAATTTGCTTTTTTCTTTTAATTAATCGTTCATACAAAGTAGCAAAATCACCATCGCCGGTAAAGAAGATAAAACCATCATAATTCCCCAATCTTTCAAAACAATCCA
>JBKBJJ010000126.1:0-974 GCA_046293855.1 Microgenomates group bacterium
TGGATAATCTTTGAATAAACTTTCTTGCTGAAAAAAAATAAAAATTTCTCTTAGTAATAGAGGAATATTTTCCACGAACATTAAACCACCAATTACAATTGTTGCAATTGAAATAATTGTAAAGCTTTTGGAATTTAACTCGATGTTTTGAGTTTCAAAATCTCTGTCAAGTTTTAGTTTTTCTATTATCCAAGATGTTTTAAAAACACAAAGTTTAAAAACAAAATAATAAACAATTAATATTGCTAAAAAAATTAAAGTTACAATAGTTAAGCTTTCAAAATCTCCAGTTTGATAAGCAGAATATATAGACGTTAGCCATTGAGGTATTACAGTTAGTGCTCCTAAAATTAAAAGTAAACCTAAAATTTTTATTGAGATTATCCAGAAAGTTTTAATGGTCATTTTGTTTATTTTTAATTTATATGAGGTTTTTTAGTTTTCGTTCGGCTAAACTGACCGCCAACGTTCTGGTACTACAGCGGGTTTGGGATTAAATTAAGCCTATTCTTCGGATTTGCCAAATCATCCCAAATACAAAACCATTTTTCCATTAAGCCAAATGCCCAAATCCGTTGTAGTGGCTGTTATAAGCAGTCATTATTTAATCAAATCGTTTCATAAAATCAATCATACTTAATTTGTAACCATTCAGAAGTTTATCCAATTCTTTTCCAACTTGGAACATATTAAAAGCATAATCAACTTTTTTACTAATTGAAAATTCTGTTGTTTCAGATAATCTTATTTTCATAATAAAATCATTGCCATCATCAATTCTGTCAGTATTTATTTTCATATGTTCATTTGAAAAATGAATAAATCCACTTGTATTTTCATAAAGTAATCTAAAACCTGGAAACATTGAATCTAATTTTTTGGATAAATACGTGTCAGTCATTAGTTTGTTTTCGGCATCTTTTAAATTTCTTATATGTTCACCGTTTTGAATTCGATTATAAAAATCCAATCTG
>JBKBJJ010000127.1:0-838 GCA_046293855.1 Microgenomates group bacterium
AGTAGAACCCGTTTTACCTAAAATTGTCTTAGCATCAACAACATCTCCTTTTTCAACATCTATGGTAGATAGATGTGCATAAAAAAAATAAATTGAATGGCTGTTTGTAATATTTCTTGATGCATAAGTTTTTTGCTTTTCAGGCAAGTCATCAATGTTTACTTCTAATACTATAATTTTCCCATATGCCTTTCCACTATCTGTTGCAATAGCAATAACTCCACTACATACCGCAAAAATATTTGTACCGGAATCAGCAGCTAAATCTATACCTTGATGGTTTCTAGTACCTCCATTTCTAACTTTCCCGAAAGTAGCACTTTTTACATTAGCTAGACCAGCAACTCTTAACTGGTTTATTGCTAAAGGATCTACCCACATTCCACTGCCTCCAACAATTTTATTTTCTTGTATTTCGATACTTGGTGTTGGTGTTGGTGTTGGTGTTGGTGTTGGTGTTGGTGTTGGTGTTGGTGTTGGTGAAGAAGTTTGCCCCAATAAAATTTTAATTGTTTCATCTAAAGATAAATTTATTCCAGAAGTTTTAGATTTATCCAATACATAATCATAAATATTAATATGTGCATCGATGTATGCTCTTAGCCATATTCCATAAGCAACTCTTGCATCGTTGTTATATCTTTTCAAATAATCTAAAGCACTTTGTTTACCCTTATTTCCAAATTGTGCAAGCAATAACATTTTTGCTCTTTCTGGGGAAAAACTATTATTTATGAATGACCTCGCACCTCCAGCTCCTTCATGATGTAATAGATAAGCAAATTTAGCTATTGAGCTCGGGTCTGTTAATTTTTGATAAGGTAATTTTGACCATTTA
>JBKBJJ010000128.1:0-666 GCA_046293855.1 Microgenomates group bacterium
AAAGCAGATGTTAATGTAGTAAAACTGGGTTGTTTACTTCATGATATTGGTAAGGTTATTACTGATAAGGAAGGATCTCATGTTGAGTTGGGGGTAGAACTTCTTAAAAAATATCGTTTTCCTCAAAAAGTAATTGATTGTGTTGCTGCTCATCATGAGGATATTCCTTTTCCTTCGGTTGAGGCGGTGATTGTTTATATTGCCGATGCTGTTTCGGGAGGCAGGCCGGCGGCCAGACATGAGGATTTTGAAGAGTATTTAAAAAGAATTAGAACAATTGAAGAGGTGGCTAAATCAAAAAAAGGAGTTAAAGAAGCCTATGCTCTTCAGGCAGGAAGAGAACTACGGGTTATTGTTAAACCAGAGGAGTTAACTGATGATGAAGCTACCATTTTAGCCCAAAAGATTAAAGAAGAATTAGAGAAAAAATTCGAAGTTTTTCCAGGACAAATAAAAGTGACAGTAATTCGTGAATTTAGAGCGGAAAAAGTTACCAAACATTTTGCCCTCTAAGGATATAAGAATAGTTAAAAGTGTTCTAACACCTGTTGGATGTTATAGGTCTAGATTATTTCTGCTTTCTCTTTCAACTTCCTGTGGGTGTCAAGGTTGTGTTATTAAGAGACGGTCGTCGCCTAATAAATCATTCCTCTAACTTCCTCTAAC
>JBKBJJ010000129.1:0-644 GCA_046293855.1 Microgenomates group bacterium
AAATAGATTCAGAAGAGTTGATGTTGGAATTGGAGCACGAAAATATTGGACTGTAATTAAAGACTTTGATTCAATACGAAATAGATTTTCAAAAGAAGAAATAGAAAAAATATCATTAATCATTGAAAATGATGAAAAAACACGACTTGAGATTTTAAAAAAGTGTTTAAGGAAAAAAGAAATTCCGCAGACGCAACGCTTGAAATATGGAGAATGCTGGGCTTATATGAGCCAGTGCGGACTTTTGAGCAAATATTTCAGTAAAGAAGAAATTGAAGAATTAAACAATCTTTGAAAGCAAGTAATCAAAAGAAAAACATCCTATAACAGCCACTACAACGGATTTGGGCATTAGGCTTAATGGTAAGTTGATTTTGTATTTGAAATATCACGCAAATCCGAAGAATGGACTTATTCTAAGCACAAATTGCTTTTAATTATAGGACGTTACCTATAAATTAAAAAGCTTGAACGCTACCAATTAAAGAGTTTAAAAGTTAATAGAAGTTGAAAAAAGTAAAAATCATTTTGGCTATTTTTATATGTGTATATTCCTATGATAATTTCTTTACTAATACTATGTTGTTAGGCAAATATGTCAATCGGAATTATAGAGATGGCTTTATTGGATATATTCCTAACAT
>JBKBJJ010000012.1:0-10978 GCA_046293855.1 Microgenomates group bacterium
TAATTACTGTCTTCTAAAAAATAATAAAGAATTTGTCCTGCTGTTTCTTTTTTAACTAAACCCAATTGACGTCTGATCATTTGATAAATTAAATACAGTTTTTCCCGAGTTTCCTTTTTCAAAAATGGTAAATATTTTGCGTAAATTTCAAACTCCTCAACGTATAGTTGTTTATAAAAAAAAGAGAGATAGACTTCTATTGTTTGAAAAAGAGAAAGATTAAGTTTGTAAGACATCGAAAGAAGCATGGTTAAATCGCGATTGTCAATAGCAAATATATCCATAGATAAGACTCTAAAAAGGGAGGCGGAATCTTCAGGATTATAAAGGACTTTAAGGTAGGCGATTAAATCCTTAACCTCACTTTGTTTAAAAAGCATTCCTGGAGCTGCGAATTGGTAAGGTATTCCATGTCTGGCAAGAGCACGGATGAAAGGAGCAAGATGGTTATTAGCTCGCGCCAATATGGCAAAGTCGCTGAATTGGTAAAATTTTTTAAGTTTTAGAATTTGTTTGCAAACATAATCAGCCTCCTCCTCTGCTGTTTTTGCCAAATAAAAATTAACTGCTTCTTTACTCCTATCTTTTTTTTGGGCAATAAGATTTTTAGAAATTCCTAGTTTAAATTCAAGCGTGTCTGGATTGTTGTGCTTAATTAGTCGATAGGCGGCATCAAGAATAGTTTGATTAGAACGATAATTTTGACGAAGGGTGATTTGTTTAGCTTGAGGATAATCTTTCATAAAGGTTAAGATATTTGATACGGAAGCGCCACGGAATTTGTATATGCTTTGGCTATCGTCGCCAACGACGGTTAATTTGGGATTAGCTTTAGCCGGGCAAAGAAGTTTAATCAATTGATACTGAGCAATATTGGTATCCTGAAATTCGTCAACCAACACATATCTGAATTGTTGTTGATATTTTTTGACGATATTTGGTCGCTGACGAAAAAGTTCATTTAAATAAAAAACTAAATCAGCAAAATCAAAAACACCTTCTTTAGTTTTTAATGTTTGGTAAGTTTTATAGGCGTTGGCCAGTTCAAGATATTTTTCTATCTCGATCTTCTCTTCTTGATTTTTGATTTGTGGCTTTGATTTTTGAAGTTGAACCCAATCAAGATACTCATTAGGAGATATATCCTCGTCCCTTAGGCGGGAAAAATGTTGAAGAAGCGCCTCTAAAAATTTATTGGGATTCCCTAAAGGCCTAAAATAGTGAAGATTAAATAAAAATAAGTTTTTTCTTAAAAAAATAATCGTTTCTGCCTCAGTTAAAAGACGAAATGAGAGGTTAAGACCGATAGCATGCGCTTCTTCTTTTAATATTCGATCGGCAAAAGAGTGAAAGGTGGAAATCCACATTTGAAAATATCCATATGGCAGAGCTTGATCTATTCTTTCCTCCATTTCCTGAGCCGCTTTTTCGGTAAAAGTAAGAGCCAAAATTTGTTCGGGCTTAGCAAGATTATTACTGATAAGATATTTTATTTTCTCAACAATTACCCTTGTTTTTCCTGTCCCGGCACCGGCGATGATAAGAAGAGGCCCCTTGTTGTATTTGACCGCTTTTTTTTGTTCCTCATTCATGGTTTTTTACTTTTTTCAAAGTGAGCATGGTAGACGCCGGTGAAAGTAAATACAGAGAGAAGAATTAAAAAAGAAACAGGAAAGAGAGCTTTAGCTAATTGGGGGGAAATTCCAAGGTTAACAGCGGGTATTGATACAAATAAAAGATAATCTAAAATTAAAGGGAAAGTGGCAGTATGGAGACTAATTTGGAAGATTTTTTTAAGATGGAACTTTTTCTTAAGGAAAAATCTCCATGCAATAAAAACTATAATAGTTGATAAAAGCAAGTAAAATAAAGTGAAAAAAGTTGTGAAAATGAAAATTAAAGCAAAAATACTAAAACCTAAGGATAAATATATTAAAGGATAATTTTTAATTATTTTCTTTAACAAGTTATTTATTTGAAGAACTTGATCCTTACCAAACTTTTGGTTGGGCAGTTGGTTTAATGGTTGAATGTAAAAATTTTTATCCAGCCCAATTTGATTTAAATTAAAAACAAGATTTTTTGAATTCATAAGAATAAAAGATTTGTATGTTTTAATTTTTGATAATTCAGCTGTTTCGTCAAAGACAAAAAGAAGAGTTTTTTTGTTTTGATTATCTAGCCAAAAAAAATATGGATGATTATAATTGCTTAAGGCAGTGCCATTATCAATATATATAGTTAAATCTGATGGATAGTTTTCAAGACTAAGGTTTAAGGAATTTAGTATTGTTAATATTTTTTTTGGATTAAAATTTTTGCCTAAGACCAAAAATAAAAATAAAGTTAATAAAAAAATAAGAGTAATAAAATATTTAAAAGAGAACTTTAAGGGAGTGCGGATTATTTTGTGGTAATAATTACTAGTTGGGATAAGACTATTTTTAAAGATATGGAAAAAGGACTTGACTTTTTTCATTTTAAGATTTATGATAGTATGGTACGATTTCAAAGTCAAGGACATTTTAATAATCTATTTTTTTGCTTTCTCGGTGTTTGTCTTTTTTAAGTTATTAATTATTTTTTTATTATTATGGCAGAAGGTGTATTTCAAAGAACTAAACCTCATTTAAACATTGGCACTATTGGTCATGTTGATCATGGAAAAACGACTTTAACCTCCGCTATCCATTATGTTTTATCAAAGAAAGGGAAGGCAAAATTTCTCAAATATGAGGAGATCGACAAAGCGCCAGAGGAAAAAGCGAGAGGTGTTACTATAAATCTTCATCATAGTGAATATGAAACTGACAAAAGACATTACGCTCACATCGATGCCCCTGGTCATGCCGATTACATTAAGAATATGATTACAGGAGCCGCCCAAATGGATGGAGCTATTCTTGTTGTTTCTGCTCCTGATGGACCAATGCCTCAAACAAGAGAACACATTCTTCTTGCCAGGCAAGTTAATGTTCCTGCCATTGTTGTTTTCTTAAATAAAGTTGATATGGTTGCCGACAAAGAAATTCTTGATTTGGTGGAGATGGAAGTGCGGGATCTTTTAAAAAAATATGGATATCCAGGTGATCAGGTACCAGTGATAAAAGGTAGTGCGCTTAAAGCTTTACAAGATGATCCGGAAGCAGTGAAGGCCATTGAGGATTTAATGAAAGCGATTGATGAATATATCCCAGAGCCTGTAAGAGCAGTTGATAAACCCTTCTTGATGCCTATTGAGGATGTTTTCACTATTTCAGGAAGGGGAACGGTGGTGACAGGAAGAGTAGAAAGAGGGACAGCTAAGTTGAATGAGGAAATAGAAATAGTGGGTTTGAGGGAGACAAAAAAGACCGTTATCACCGGTATTGAGATGTTTAGAAAAACACTAGATGAAGCGAGAGCGGGAGATAATGTTGGTTTGCTTCTTCGGGGTATTGAAAAAGATGATGTTCAACGGGGTCAAGTAGTGGCTAAACCAGGAACAATTAATCCTCACACAGAATTTGAAGCGGAAATTTATGTTTTAACTAAAGAAGAAGGGGGAAGACATACTCCATTTTTCAATGGATATCGCCCTCAATTTTATATTAGAACCACCGATGTTACCGGCGAGATAACATTACCTTCAGGGGTGGAGATGGTTATGCCAGGAGATAATATAAAAATAACTGGTAAGTTAATTTATCCCGTGGCTCTTGAGGAAGGATTAAAGTTTGCTATTAGAGAAGGAGGACATACGGTTGGAGCCGGGGTAGTAACTAAAATTATCAAATAATAAAGTAGCAATATTGGCAATATTGATTATAGCCGTTATCTGCGCACCTTAATATGCCCAAAGGTAAGATCCGGATTAGATTAAAATCTTATGATCATCGATTAATAGATGATACCTGTCAAAAGATAGTTGATACCGCTATCAGAACGGGAGCTTCAATTGTTGGTCCGATACCATTGCCAACTAAAAGAGAAATTTACGTGGTTAATAAATCTCCATTTACCGATAAAGATGCCCGAGAACACTTTGGTCTTAAAATTCACAAAAGACTTATTGATTTAATTAACCCCACCAACCAAACAATTGATTCTCTTATGCATCTTGAACTTCCAGCAGGGGTTGAGGTTGAAGTAAAAATGTAATTGATTAAAATCCATTTGACCTAGGCAATTTATTGATATATAATATTCTTCACATGATTTATTTATTTATATAAGAATAGGGAATAACTTTTACCGGATTGGAAGTTAATTTCTGACCCCAATCTGGGGTCTTTTTTATTATGGCGGGTTTCATTCTTGGAGAAAAATTAAAACAATCCCAAATGATCAATGATAAAGGAGAGCGAATTCCAGTGACTTTTATTAAAACCTCTCCTTGTTATCTTGTTGATATTAAGTGGCCCAAAAAACATGGTTATTTGGCCGTTAAACTTGGATTTGGTACTGCTAAAAATATTAAAAAACCAGTTCAAGGCGAATTAGCGAAAGCGGGGATTAAAACCCCGCTTCGTTTTTTAAGAGAAATAAGATTGGAGAATTTTCCAAATACGGTTAAGGTGGTTGAAGAAGAGAAAAAACCAATTTTAGTTATCGATAATAAAAAATTTTCAATTGGTCAAGAATTGAACTCTAGTATTTTATTTTGCAAAGGTGATTTAGTTAATGTTTCTGGTATCTCAAAAGGCAAAGGTTTTCAAGGCGTGGTTAAAAGGCATCATTTTGCCGGCGGTCCTCGCACCCACGGTCAATCTGATAGAGAAAGAGCTCCTGGTTCAATTGGGCAAACAACCACTCCCGGCCGGGTTTATAAAGGTAAAAGAATGGCCGGGCGGATGGGGAGACAAAGAGTAACAATAAAAAATCTTAAAGTGGTGGCAGTGAAGGAAGATGGTTTGACAATCGCCGGTTTAGTTGCCGGAGCAAAAGGTGGATTGTTGGAAATTAAAAGTATGAAACCACAAGTTAAAAATTAAGAGGAATTTACAAATGGAAAAGAAAGTAAAAAAAATAAAACAAGATAAAGACAAAAAGGTTAAAAAGCCAGTTAAAAAAAGTTCTCTTCTTGAAATTCCAATTTTTAATCTTAAAGGAGAAGAGGAGAAAAAGATTAATTTGCCGAAAGCAATCTTTTCCGTTAAGATAAATCCCAAGTTGATTGCTCAGCATATTCGAGGATATTTAGCCAATCAAAGACAGGGGACAGCTTCAACAAAGACAAGGGGAGAGGTGTCAGGATCAACGAGAAAAATTTACCGACAAAAAGGGACAGGAAGAGCAAGACATGGAGACAAGAAAGCGCCGATTTTTGTTGGAGGAGGGGTGGTTGGAGGTCCAAAACCACGCGACTTTAGCCTTTCATTAACAAAGAAACGAAAAAAGAAAGCCCTTTTTGCCGCTTTATCCCTCCAATTAAAAGCAAAAAATATTCTTGGTCTTTCCTCAAGCGCTTTAGAAATGACCCCAAAGACAAAAATTCTTGTTCAATTTTTGAAGAGTTTAAATATTTACTCCCAAAAAATTATGTTGGTTTTTCCTAAATTGGAAAAAAATAATCTTCTTCTTGCCGCCTCCAATATTCCCAATATTTCTTTTTCTGATGTTTGTTCATTAAACGCTTATCAGATCTTAAATCAAAGAAAAATTATTTTTATGGAGGAGGCATTACCAATTTTAGAAAAACATTTTTTAAAGAAATGAAACTTAACGAAATAATATTAGCACCAATTTTGACGGAAAAGACAACCAAATTAGCTAAAAATAAAGTTTATGTATTTAAAGTAAATCGACTGGCTAATAAATTTCAGATAAAGGAAGTTTTAGAAAAACTTTATCCAGTAAAAGTTGGTAAAGTAAGGATTCAGGTTCAAAAGGGACAAAGAAAAAAAGTGGGCAAAAGACGAGTGATTAAAAAACTGCCTAAGGAAAAAATAGCTTATGTTTCATTAGTTAAAGGGAAAATAGACTTTTTCCCTCAAAGTTAATTAATTGTGTATGAAAGACAAAGAAATAAGCAAAAGCACAGAACCAGAAAAAAGCTTGATAAAAATATTAAAAAAACATGCGGGGAGAGATTCTTCTGGTTCAATTTCTGTTCGTCATCGAGGGGCAAGACAAAAAAGATATTATCGTCTCATTGATTTTAAAAGAGATAAGAGAAATATAAAGGCAAAAGTTTTAAGAATTGAAAAAGATCCTAATCGTAATGCTTATATTGCTTTGGTTGAATATGAAGATGGAACATTACTGTATATTCTTCAGCCGGCTGGCTTGAAAGAAGGAGATATAATTATTGCGGCAGAGGAGGCGGAGATAAAGGCAGGGAATGCTTTACCATTAAAAAACATTCCTTTGGGAGTAAGTGTTCACAACGTAGAATTATATCCTGGTGTTGGGGGTCAAATTGTCAGAGGAGCAGGAACAGCGGCGGTGGTTGTGGCAAAAGAAGACAAATATGTTCACCTTAAGCTTCCTTCAGGAGAAATAAGAAAATTTTTAGGAGATTGTTATGCAACAGTTGGCCAGGTGGGCAACATTGATCATAAAGAAGAAAAGATTGGAAAAGCAGGAAGGAAAATTCTTATGGGTATTCGGCCAACAGTAAGAGGGACAGCTCAAAATCCCCGCAGCCATCCTCATGGTGGGGGAGAGGGAAGAAGTGGGGAGGGGATGCATCCGAAAACTCCATGGGGTAAGAAAGCTCGAGGGGTTAAAACAAGAAAGAAACATAAATGGAGTGATAAATTTATAGTTAAAAGAAGAAAATGAATCGTTATTAGTTATTCGTTATTAGTTATTTGAAGATGGAAATAGCAACGTATATTAAAAACATTAAGATATCGCCGAAAAAATTGAGATTTTTGCTACCGGAGATTAAAAAGCTCAAACCAGCGGAGGCGCTTGACTGTTTACTCTACACGCCCAAAAAAGGAGCAAAAATTTTTTATAAAGCGATCAAATCAGCTATAGATAACGCTAAAAATGTTTTAAAAATTAGAGAAGATTTGTTAAGATTTAAACTTTTAACGGTGGAAGAGGGAGGGAGATTAAAACGTTATCGTCCCGGAGGAAGAGGAACAGTAAAACCAATAGTTAGAAGAATGTCGCACATTAAAATTATTCTCAAAGCAGAAAATAAAAAAGAAGAAGACAAGAGGAAAACCTTAAATTCTAAATCTAAAGCAGAAAGTCATAAAATGAAATCTAAAATGACGATAAGTGGATTTCATGGTAAACAAGTTAATTCTAAAAAAGAGAAAGCGAAATTACCAAAAGCGAAGCCATCGAAATAACAATAGTTTTTAATTTTAAAATTTTAGTTTTAGAAGTTTTTTAAAATTTGATATTCGAATTTGGAATTTATTTAAAATATGGGACAAAAAGTTCATCCAAAAGGATTTCGATTAGGAATCCTATATAATTGGAATTCTCGGTGGTTTTTTTCTAATAAAAAAGACTATAGAGAAACCTTACATTCTGATATTAACATTCGTAATTTGCTAATGAGGAAATTAAGTTTTGCTGCTGTTACCCAGGTTGATATAGAACGGGCAATTAAAAAAATTACGGTAATTATTTATTCAGTAAAACCAGGAATGATTATCGGTCGAGGAGGTAAAGGTTTGGAGGAAGTGAAAAAATATATTGTTTCTTTCCTCAAAGAAGATAAAACAAAGGAAAGTAAACAATCAAAGATTGATATAAGAATAGAACCGGTTAAAAAACCATATCTAAATGCTTACTACGTTGCTCAATCGGTTGCTGAAAAATTGGTGAGGAATTTTCCCCATCGGGGAGTGGTTCATAATATGATGGACAAAGTATTGGAGGCAGGAGCAAGAGGAGTGAAGATTCAGCTTGGAGGAAGAATCGCCGGGGCCGAAATTTCTCGAAGAGAAAAATATTTTCAAGGAACAATACCCACCTCAACGATAAGAGCTGACATCGATTTTGCCAAATATCCTGCCTTAACTAAATCGGGATATGTGGGAGTTAAGGTTTGGATATGCAAATAAAGCTGATTATTTTATAAGTCTTATAAGTCAAATAAGTCAGATAAATCAGATATGTTAGCACCAAAAAGACAAAAATATCGAAAACAATTTAGAGGCGTATGGAGAAGAATAGCAATAAAAGGGGATAAATTAGTGTTTGGAAATTATGGATTAAAAAGTATTGAATCTGGTTGGGTGAAAGATCGTCAGATTGAGGCGGCAAGAGTGGTATTGGCGCGAGCAACAAGAAAAACCGGTAAATTTTGGATCAGGATTTTTCCTGATAAGCCTTATACTAAAAAACCACCGGAAGTGACGATGGGAGCGGGAAAGGGGGATGTGGCTTATTTTGTTGCCTCAGTTGCCCCCGGAAGAGTGCTGTTTGAAATTGACGGCTTAGGAAAAGAAGAAAGCAGATCACTGTTAAAAAATGTCGCCTCTAAATTATCAGTTAAAACAGAAATTGTTACTAAAGAGGTATGAAAAAAGCGGTCAGGGAGTATAAAACAAAAACCTTGTTGGAATTAGAAAAAGAAGCCCACAGATTACGGGAAGAGATAGCTAAATTAAAATTAGAGTCAAAAATTAACCCACCCAAAGATACTAATCTTTTAATGAAAAAAAGAAAAACCCTGGCAGTTATCTTAACTTTAATTACCGAAAAAAAACAAATGGAGGAAATTAAAAAATTAAAAAATTAAAAAATTACTATGAAAAAAATACTTATTGGTCAGGTTGTCTCAACAAAAATGAATAAAACTGTCACTGTTAAGGGGGAAAGAAAATTTAGACACCCTCTTTATAAAAAAGTAATCACCAGACATTGGAAATATAAAGCCCACAATGATAAGTTTGATTTAAAAGAGGGCGATTGGGTAAAAATTGAGGAAACAAGACCTTTGTCTAAAGAAAAACATTTTAGAGTTATAGAGAAAGTTAAAAGTTAAAAGTCAAAAGTTAAAAGTTGCAGTTTAAAATTAGGAGTCTTTAAATTTAATGATTTTGGATTTTTAATTGTAATTTTTAACTTTTAATTTAATTTTATGTTACAACTAAGATCAATTCTAAACGTCGCTGATAATACGGGAGCTAAAAAAGCGATGATGATTGGGTTGCCTAAATCTGGGAATCGGCGAGTGGCTTATATTGGTGATGTGATAAAAATAGTAGTTAAAGAGGCAATTCCTTATGGTCAAGTTAAAAAAGGAGAAATGTATTCAGCAGTAATTGTTAGGACAAAAAAAGAATACCGAAGAAAAGATGGAAGCTATATTAGATTTGATGACAACGCCTGTGTAATTTTAAATTCAGCAGAAGGCAAAGACCCAAAAGGTACAAGAATTTTTGGCCCAATTGCTTATGAGATAAAAGAGAAAGGTTTTGCTAAAATAGCCAGTTTAGCTGAAGAAATATATTAGTTCGGTAAAGTTTTATCAGTCCCATTATAGTTTAACTATGAAAATAAAAAAAGGTGACAAGGTAAAGGTAATTTATGGAAAAGATAAGGGAAGAATAGGAACGGTAGAAAAGGTCTATCGAAAGGCGGGGAAAGTATTGATAATGGGGATTAATATTTACAAAAGACATATAAAAAAAAGTGAAAAGTTTCCTCAAGGAGGGGTTGTTGAGGTCCCCCGACCACTTGATGTTTCAAAAGTGATGTTAGTTTGCCCAAAGTGTGAAAAACCAACCCGTGTTGGATATAAAATCGAAAAGAATAAAAAATTTAGAGTCTGTAAAAGGTGTAAGAGTAAAATATAAGTTTTTAGAGTACCGTTTTTATTAAAAACATGTCATTTAAAGATTTTTATCACAATCAGGTTAAACCGAAGGCAATGGAGATAATGGGATTAAAAAATCCTATGGCAGTTCCCAAAGTAGTAAAAATTGTTGTTAATGTTGGAGCTGGTGAAGCAGTTACCAATAAGGATGTTTTGGCAAAAATTCAAGAGCAGTTAGCTTTGATTACTGGTCAAAAACCTATTATCACAAAAGCCCGCCGATCTGTTTCTGCTTTCAAAATTCGCAAAGGTTTGCCCATTGGAGTAAAAGTTACGCTGCGGGGAAAATTAATGGAAAATTTTTTGGAAAGATTAATTAAAATCGTTATCCCCCGGATTAAGGATTTCAGAGGGATTCCTGAAAAAAGCATTGATAATAATGGTAATTTAAATATTGGATTTCATGAACAAACAATTTTTCCTGAGATAGAATTTGACAAAGTTGATAAAATAAGAGGTTTAGAGGTAACGATTGTAACTGACGCTAAAGATCGTGAAAAAGGAAAAAAGCTTTTTGAGTTGTTGGGAATACCATTTAAAAAAAGTTAAAAGTTTAAAATCAAAAGTCAAAAATTAAATGGCAAAAAAATCTGATGAAGTAAAGTTTTTGAAGAAGCAAAAGTATCAAGTAAGATATAGAAATCGCTGTCCATTTTGTGGGCGGGCAAGAGGGTACATGAGACGATTTGGCATGTGTCGTATCTGTTTTCGAGAGAAAGCTTTACAAGGAGAGATCCCAGGAGTGAGGAAAATATCCTGGTAATATTAAGTCTAATTGGACAAATTTATTCTTTAAGTCATACTATGAGCAGATCACTTAAAAAAGGGCCATATATCGATCAAAAATTATTAAAAAAAGTTTTAAAACAGAAAAAAACAGGAGAAAGAATTCCAATAAAAACTTGGGCAAGAGACTCTCAGATTGCGCCAGAATTTGTTGGTCATCGTTTTGCCGTTCATAACGGCAGAAAATTTATTGAAATTTTAGTTACCGAAGCAATGGTTGGTCATCGATTGGGTGAGTTTGCACCGACACGTACTTTCAGAAGTCATGGGAAGGTGACTAAAAAAATTGTTGAACCAACCTAAGTTAAAAAAACATATGACAAGCTCTATTATTGATCTAATTATCAGAATAAAAAATGGTTATCTTGCCGGCAAAGAAATGGTAACTTGTCCGTATTCTAAATTTAGAGAGAATGTAAT
>JBKBJJ010000130.1:0-633 GCA_046293855.1 Microgenomates group bacterium
CAAGGATAAATAAAAAAAGGCTGATAAGATTTAAAAGTCAATATTCAAAGATAGTTAAAAGGGGTTTTGGGAGTAAAGTGGAAGAAGTTATTTCATACAAGTGGAAACCTAAAACAGCTAACAGATATTGTCATCATTTTTTGGGTTTACATTAATCACACGGACCGCCGTCGTTTCCAACTTGTGGAATTATTTTACTCGGACTTGCGAACTTTACAGGGTCTGGTAACCCCTGTTCGGGACCGTATAGTTTGTTTCCTGGGAGCAGTAGGGTACAAAGACCACCTATCATTAGACCCCACCAGCCCTCGTAACGAGACATATATTCACATGTGCCACAACACTGCTTTATCTCATTACTCATATGAGGCTATTTTATTTCTTCTTCTTGTCAAGGGGAAAAGAAATTAAGTAATTAAGTAATTAAGAAATTAAGAATTTTTTCTTATAATTTTTTCTACTTTTTCATTATAATTAACCTTATGACAACCGAGGAAAGATTAAATCTTATCAAACAGGTAGGCGAGGAGATTGTGATAGAGGAGGAGTTAGTGAAGCTTCTTGAAAGTGGCGAACAATTGATTGCCTATGATGGTTTTGAGCCATCTGGTCAGATGCATATTGCTCAAGGAT
>JBKBJJ010000131.1:0-623 GCA_046293855.1 Microgenomates group bacterium
TCTTTTGGTCAAGCAAGAGTTAGACGTTTCAGCAAAGACTTGCCTAAGGTTTCTTTTAACAATGTTGCTGGTGTTGATGAGGCAAAAAAAGAGCTTGAGGAGGTAGTGGACTTTCTGAAGCATCCAGAAAAATATAAAAAATTAGGGGCAAGAACTCCCAAAGGTGTCCTTTTGGTTGGACCATCAGGTTGCGGAAAAACCCTTTTAGCTAAAGCTGTTGCTGGAGAAGCTAATGTTCCTTTCTTTTCAATCGCCGGCAGCGAGTTTATGGAAATGCTCGTTGGCATTGGCGCTGCCCGAGTAAGAGACCTTTTTGCCACTGCTAAAAAAAATGCTCCCTCAATTATTTTTATTGATGAAATTGATGCTATCGGCCGTGCTCGCTCTATGGGAATTATGCCCTCCCATGATGAACGAGAACAAACTTTAAACCAAATTTTGGTAGAAATGGATGGATTTACTCCCACCGAACAAGTGGTCGTTATTGCTGCAACCAACAGAGGAGATCTTCTTGACCCGGCTCTTCTTCGCCCTGGTCGTTTTGACCGGCGAATAATTGTTGATTACCCTGATCTTGAAGGAAGAAAAGCGATCATTCAAATTCATGCCAAAGGGAAACCTAT
>JBKBJJ010000132.1:0-622 GCA_046293855.1 Microgenomates group bacterium
GGGGCATCTTTGTTATGGGACTGGTTCAATTAAAATACTATCTAAATGGCAAAGACAAATTAAAATTTATAACTATAATTTACAGCTGTCTAATTGGATATATACTCTTTTTATTACTCGAAGGAAATTTAACAGATTTGTCAAATGTAAGTCCTGGACGATTTAAAAAATCAATGGCAGTTATCATCCCATCAATTATAGTCCTAATTTTAAGCAGGACTAAATATTTAAAAGAAATACATATACAATCAAAGTTTCAAGAAATAGATAATGGAAAGTAAAAGCACTATTGCTAACAGGCTCTACAACAGATATGGGCAATATGCTTGATGGAAAGTTGGTTTTGTATTTGGGATGATTTGGCAAATCCGAAGAACAAGCTTAATTTAGTCCCAAACCCGCTGTAGTACCAGAAGGTTAGCCGTTATAATGACGAACACGAACGTGTTTAAATAAATTTTCTATGAACGTATTTAATCCAGACGAATTTCCTAAAAACTTAAATGACGAGGAAATTGAAATATTATCTCAAATAGTTATTAAAAATCCGATTTCAGATTTATGGAAACAAATTGCTGGAAAACTAACTTCTGAACAGAAAACAAGAATTAATAAAAAAATT
>JBKBJJ010000133.1:0-617 GCA_046293855.1 Microgenomates group bacterium
ATTGATTTAAGTTTTTTTATAATTGTCTCTTTCTCTGATTTTAATATTTATAATGCCTTTGTAAACTTTCGCACTGTTTAGTTGTTTTTTCCCTTGTTCAATGCCAATTTTAAACGCTGTTTTTTTGAATTACTAATGTAAATCGTGAGTTTAATTATTTTTTACTTAAAATTGTTCTTTTGTAATTTCGGTTTTAGTGTAGCAGATAACGTTCTGGTATTACAATCGGTTTGGGTTCTACATTAAGATTTATTTTTCGGTTATCACTAAACTACCAAATACAAAACCAACTTCCCAATAAGCCAAATGCCCAAATCCGTTGTAGTGGCTGTTGTGCGTTCGGTTTTTTTATTTAATCTGGTTGAAATTTCGAGAAAATGACATGTTTTCCGCTATTATTTTTTCTGTAAACTAATATTTTTGAAAAGTTTTCTTTTTTCACAAGACTATCATTGGTTTTTAAACTGTCAGAGTCAAAAAATGTATAACTGTTTAAATCTAGTTTAGTTCCTTTTTTGTCATATAACTCACATCTCAGGGCAGGAGTGATATTAATTTTAGCAATAGAAAATTTTATTTTATGCTTTAATTCTTTTTTTGAATAATATGTAAAACAA
>JBKBJJ010000134.1:0-584 GCA_046293855.1 Microgenomates group bacterium
GGCTGTTGAAGCCAAAAGCGATGACGCCATTTCCATTATGAAAGGTGTCGAAATGGTTCAGAAATCCTTGCTTGAAGCTGTGAAGCGTGAAGGTCTGGAAGAAGTTGAAGCTGTCGGAGAACCATTCGATCCGAATTTCCATCAGGCAGTGATGCAGGAAAAAGATGAAAATGCAGAACCGGGCACAGTGTTGCAGGAATTGCAGAAGGGGTATACCCTTAAAGGCAGAGTTCTACGTCCGGCAATGGTTAAAGTAAACGAATAATAGTTAAATGGAGGAATTCAAATGAGTAAAATTATTGGTATTGACTTAGGAACAACAAATTCAGCAGTCGCAGTTCTTGAAGGCGGCGAACCGAAGATTATTCCAAATCCGGAAGGCAACCGTACGACACCATCTGTAGTAGCTTTCAAAAACGGTGAGCGCCAGGTCGGTGAAGTAGCAAAACGCCAATCAATCACGAACCCGAATACAATCCAGTCTGTTAAACGTTTAATGGGTACACAGGAAAAAGTATCGGCTGAAGGCAAAGACTATACACCACAGGAAGTTTCAGCAATGATCCTTCAATACATCAAAGGCT
>JBKBJJ010000135.1:0-572 GCA_046293855.1 Microgenomates group bacterium
ACGACATTTTTAAAAATAACATATATTGGGCTTTTGATATCATCAAAACCTAAAGTGATTTTCAATGTCCACAAATCATAAGTTACATTATAAATTTCAGGATTAGCATCAGGTATTTCAGTCTGAAATTCTGTGACTATTGGTTTTAATAATTTCTGAATGTCTTTCATTTATGTATACGTTCTGAAAATTGCTTACAACGTTCTGGCACTACAGCGGGTTTGGGACTAAATTAAGCCCATTCTTCGGATTTGCCAAATCATCCCAAATACAAAACCATCTTTCCATTAAGCCAAATGCCCAAATCCGTTGTAGTGGCTGTTACCTGCTGGCTTTTATTCCGATTTATATTTTCAGCCACCATTTCATTGTTTTTAATTTTTCAAATTCTATGTCATTTAGGTTTTGATTTTCAAATTCAGCAAGTTTGTTTTTGAGTAATGCAATTCCATAATTTTCTTTTAACCAAAAAGGCAATTCTTCAACACTTTTGTTCCAATTTTCGATAGTAGCTTTTAGAATGATTATTAAATCAATTTCAGTTTTAGGTTTAATTCTGTTCAATATTTTTC
>JBKBJJ010000136.1:0-540 GCA_046293855.1 Microgenomates group bacterium
ATATTGTGTATATGTTCTTTATTCATTAAAAGACAAAAAGTTCTATATTGGTTATACCACCAATCTTCACGAGCGATTAACTTCTCATATTTTAGGTAATTCAAAAGCAACTAATCCTCGTCGATTATTTATTCTTTTATTTTGTGAATATTTTCTTTCAAAAAAAGATGCTTTAAGACGAGAAAAATACTTCAAAACCTCTTTTGGCAAAAAAGCATTAAAATTGATGTTGAAAGAATCTTTAAAAGAATATAAAAAGCAATGGTCAAAAGACAATATAAAAACTAAAAGTTTATGGCAAGTTATATGGATTTTTATATTAAAAAAAGAAAAGGGAAATTACCAAAAAAATTGAGAGGAATTATAAAATAGAAAAGAAAGGATGTGATTTTATGAAGTATATTCTTCTTATATTTATAACGGTTAGTGTGTTTTTTTTATTCATAATTAGTGAGGTTAATGCCTATGTTAGAGTAAGACCGTATTTTAGAAGAAACGGTACCTATGTCCAACCGCATTTCAGAACAAATCCTAATAGTT
>JBKBJJ010000137.1:0-525 GCA_046293855.1 Microgenomates group bacterium
TGAAGGAAAACGGTTTTGAAAGGGACTTTTCCAGTAACATAAAGACCAACCATCAGCATCCGACAAACCCACCACGGTAAAATATCATAACCGGTTTCCATCACTGAGGTTGGATAGAAATAATTAAAAAAGTTATTTTGAGATTTGAGATTTGAGATTTGAGATTTTAAAGTTGCAAATGGCCACTGGGCCGAGGAAAACCAAGTATCAAAAGTATCGCTATCCTGCTCAAAATCACACTCTCCACATATATAACATTTTTTAGGTGGTTCAACACTAACAAACCACTTTTCTTCAGTTTTGAGTTTTGAGTTTTGAGTTTTGAGTTTACATTTATATGCCGGTATCCTTATTCCCCAAACCACCTGTCTTGAAATATTCCAGTCATGAAAATTTTTAAGCCACCATAAGGCAATTTTTTCAAAGCGTCGAGGGAAAAAAGTAACTTTTTTTTCCTTTATTGCCTTAATTGCTTTTTGGGCTAAAGGTTTAATCTTCACGTACCACTGAGGTAAAAGCTGCGGT
>JBKBJJ010000138.1:0-515 GCA_046293855.1 Microgenomates group bacterium
CATTGATAGCACAAATAAATTCATCAAAACGATTTTGTAGTTCTAATTTTTTTTTCTCTTTAAGAATATTTTTGGCGCCTTCAAATCCATTTCTGCATTTTAATTGGTCTTGTAATATTGCATCAAACATCGAAAACATTCCAATGGCAAATATTGTTTTTTGAAGTTGTATCATTTGAAGATTTTTTACATGAATTGTTGAACCACTTGTTTGGAGTGCTTCAATAATTTTTGAATTAGCTTCGTCTAATGTTCCCAAGGTAAAAGATGTACTTCGGTATATTAAGTCTTCAAATGCGTGCATATTTTCTTTTTACTATTTGTTAATAATTCATAACGTTCTCGCGCTACAGCGGGTTTGGGACTAAATTAGGCCCATTCTTCGGATTTGCCAAATTATCACAAATACAAAACCAACTTTCCATTAAGCCTAATTCCCGACTATTGCTTACTAGCTGTTGTGAGTCAGTCCATTTACCAAAATTTCCACCACTTGTTTTTTCGTTCAATAGATT
>JBKBJJ010000139.1:0-501 GCA_046293855.1 Microgenomates group bacterium
TGAGCGATTCGGGAGGATTTCAGGTTTTTTCGCTGGCGCGAAAAGAAATTCAAAATTCAAAATTCAAATCTCAAAATAACAATGAAGAATTAAAAATGATAAAAATATCCGATGATGGAGTTAAGTTCCGGTCAACTTTTGATGGAACACTCATTGAGTTAACTCCGGAAAAATCAATGGAGTATCAAAGAAAAATTGGGGCGGATATTTTGATGGCTTTTGATGAATGTATTCCTTATGGAGTTGGTTATCAATACACAAAAGAGGCAACGGAAAGGACACACCAGTGGCTTAAAAGGTGCTTAAAATCTAAAGACTTGGGGTCGAAATTTTTATCGCACGAGAGTCTCACCCTCCGAATCGGAGGGTCCCCTCGAAAGCGAAAAAATTTCTCCTCCTCGTCTTTATTTGGTCTTCAAACTCCACTCTCTAACCGTCAATATCTCTATGGAATAATTCAAGGAGGAGTTTTTGAGGATTTGCGGAAAAAATCAGCCCAGT
>JBKBJJ010000013.1:0-10906 GCA_046293855.1 Microgenomates group bacterium
AATTGATGTTCAATATGATTGTTTTCATCAAAATCAAGAATTGACTCTTTACCAAAATAGTCAGGGAGACTGAAAATATAAAGATGAAGAGCGTGATCGCGGATAATTAAACCATAATGCAAAAGCTTGCGAAGAAGCATAGTTTGGAGAGAGGGGGTGATATTTAAAGCCTTCTCTATCGCCTCAATGGCACATAAAAGATGGGCGTTGGAACAGGTACCGCAAATCCGTGATAAAAGTTGGGGAATGGCTAAAATTGGTTTTCCTTGGACCGCTTGGGTATAGAATCTTTTCCACTCGGAAATTGAAAATTTTAAATCTTGAATTTTTTTACCTCTGACTTTAATTTCTAAAGAAGCCGCTCCCTCAATTTTGGAGATTTCACAGAGATTGATGTCAAAATCAACATCTGATTGATGCATAAAAATAAAATCAAAAATCAAAAATCAAAATGCAAAATTTTAATTTAATACAATTTAAAATTAAAAATTTTAAATTTTTAAATTAAGAAATTTTTTCATTATTTCAAGAAATTTGCCTTCATCCATTGGACATCCGGGAACAATTTCATCAACGGCAACAACATCGGCAATTTTTAAAACTTTTTCTTTATATTTAAATTTTTCCAAAATAGGCTTAATTTCCTCCATTTGTCTTTGATTAAAAAAATTTCTTTGGTTAGCTGGTGAGCCTAAAACAGCGCAAGAGCCAACCGCCACCAAAATTTTTGCCATTTGGCGAATCCTTTTTAGTTTTTCCTCCTGAGAGGGGCAGCTTATTGCCCCCTCAGCAAAAGCGATATCCATTGGTTTTATTTCATCAGTTTCTTTTTTAAGAAATCTTGCATGAACAAATTCTATTTTTTTAAACCATTGCTGGTAGTTTTTATTGAGAAGCTCGCTAAAGATGATAGTTGAATCTTCACAGCACGTAAAACTAAACCAACCGACTTTTATTTTTTTATCCATAAAACTATTGTAACATGTTATCATTAATTTATGACTTTAACTGAACTTTCTTATTATAGTCGGCGGTTTTTGCCGTTTTTAGTTTTATTTTTTCTAATTCTACTTATTTTTTATTATTCGGTTAAGTTATTTTTTGTTTATTTATCAAGTACCCAACCAAAAAAGATCTATACTAATCCAATTTTTGGCAAAATTAAAAAACCATATTTACCGGAGGCAAGCAGCAGTGCCGGCTTTAATTTTACTTTAGATACAATAGAAGGAAGACCGATAACTGCTTCAGAATCAGCCAAAGTTTATTTTCTTCCACCCTCTGTTGCTCGGTTTGGCTACCGGGAAAAAATATATTTAATGGCAAAAGCATTTGGATTTGATACCGCGGCAGTAAAATATCAATTAGTGGAAAAGATGGCAACTTTTGCTGATGGTAGACAAAAATTAACCGTTGATATTACTAATTTTAATTTCCGTTATGATTATTATTTTGAAAATGAATCTGAGCTTTTCTCTAATGCTTTTATTCCCTCAAAAAAAGAGATAGAAAACAAAGCAATTGATTTTTTGACTTCGGCAGGAAGGTATCCTGATGAGCTAGCTAAGGGGAAAATTAATATTAATTTACTTCGATACAACCCCCAAGAAAATAATTTTGCTGTTGTCTTTCAACCCAATGAAGCAAATGTAGTTGAGGTTAACTTCTATCGGCCAGATATTGATAATACCACGATTGTTACACCAGGGTTTCCTTCCAGTCAAAACTACGTTATTCTTACTTTTTTTGAGTCAGGTTTTAAAGTGTTGAGAGCTCAAGTGAAATTTTTTGAGAAGTCAGATGAACAAGTGGGGATTTATCCTTTAATTTCAGGAGAGTTAGCTTGGGATAAGTTGAAAAAAGGGGAAGGACGCGTGATAGCAGTTCCAACTTTCAAGAGGGATATTGTTATTAAAAATATGTTTTTGGCATATTTTGATCCAGATATTTACCAAGAGTATCTTCAGCCGGTTTATGTTTTTTTAGGGGAGCCAAATTTTGTTGCTTATGTGCCAGCGGTTGCCGATGAATATTTTCTTGAATGAAATCCCCAATCCTGAAAGGATTTAAAGTTTGGGATTTAAATAATCAATATTTTCATTTATCCAGTTGATGATATTTTTTGTATCTTGAAAACGATCTTGGCTTTTAAGGATGACAACTATAAATTGATGGCCGTTTTTTTTATAAAAACTAACTAAATTTTCTCTGGCGTTTTCTGTGTAGCCGGTTTTGAGTCCACCAATCCCTTGGACCTCTCCCAAAAGCTTATTAACATTAGACAGCTTATGAAAAATTTTAAAATCAACGTCAGAAATAATGATTTCTTTAGTGGCGGCAATTTTTGCCAAATATTTATTGGCTAGAAGGGCACGAGCGGCTAAAGCTAAATCATATGGTGTTGTTGTTTGCTTACTATCATCATAGCCTGCTGGGTTAACAAAATAAGAATTATTCATCTTTAAATCTTTTGCTTTTTTATTCATAGAATTAATAAATTTTTCAAATCCAAAATTTTCTGCCAAAGCGTAGGCAGCGTCATTGGCGGAGTGAACTAAAATGCCATAAAGAAGATTTTCCACCGTAATTTTTTCTCCTGGAACAAGTCCCATTACTTGCCCCTCGTTAGTTGGATTTTTAACGGTAATTATTTGCTCAGGTTGATAAATATCAAAAGCGACCAAGGCGGTGATGATTTTTGTAGTTGAAGCAGGTAAAAAATGTTGATTAGCGTTTCGCTCCATTAGCGGAGTAAATAAAGGCAAATCTACAACATAAACACCTTGAGCAGAGACTTCTGGATAATAATTAAATTTTAGATAGGGGACAGGATTTATTTTAAGATTTATTTTTTTCTCTTTTTGAGTAAAGACAGCTCGATTGTAAGCAAAAATATGAAAATAATAAGAATTCCCAGGATAAAAAAGAAAAAAAAGAGTATAAAAAGCAAATAAAAGAAAAAACTTTAATTTCATGTTAATGGTTATTTGTTATTCGTTATTTGCAAAAGACCCATTAACAAATAAGGAGTAACGAATAACGTTTATTTAACTTTTATTCCTAATTCTTTTAACTGTTCCTCGGTTACATTGGAAGGGGCCTCCATTACCGCCGTTTTGCCACCAGAAGAAGCCGGAAAGGCAATCACTTCTCTAACCGATGGTTCATTTAAGATTACCTGTAGTAATCTATCAAGCCCTAAAGCAATACCTCCATGAGGAGGAACACCATAAGAAAAAGCTTGAAGGAGGTGACCAAATTTTTCCTCCACCTCTTTTTTGGTATGGCCCATAATTTCAAAAATTTTTGTTTGCAATTTTGGGTCAGTAATTCTTATTGAGCCGCCGCCAACTTCAAACCCATTTAAAACTAAATCATATTGATCAGCTCTTACCTTTTCATATTCACACTTTTCCAAAAATGGCAAGTCTTCTTTTTTTGGCGAGGTGAAAGGATGATGAGTGGCGTCCCAGCGATTTTCGGTCTGCTTCCATTCAAAACAGGGAAAATCAACCACCCAACAAAAAGCTAAAATATTATCATCTTTTCTTTCTCTAATATCGGGACGATCAGATTGATATTTTTTTATTGCTTCCTGATAACTAATCTTAGGAAAAGGAAATTTTAAAATTCTCTTTTCTGGGAAAACTTTTTCAATGACATCTTTAAGTAAATTTTCAATTAAAATAAGTATTTCCTCCTGGCTGGTAAATGATTTTTCCACATCCAGTTGGGTAAATTCTCCATAGGCGCGGTCAGCGCGAGGGTCTTCATCGCGAAAACAACGGGCAATTTGATAATATTTTTCAATGCCGGCAACCATTAAAAGTTGCTTGTATTGTTGGGGTGATTGGGGTAAAGCGTAAAATTTTCCTCTCTGAAGTCGAGAAGGAACAATAAAGTCACGGGCTCCCTCAGGTGTTGCCTTGGTTAAGATTGGTGTTTCAATCTCAATAAATCCTTCTTTATCCATAAAATTTCTAATTTCTTTAATAAATTGATGTCTTATCGTTAAATTATTAAGCATTCGTTTTCGCCTTAAATCAAGATAACGATATTTAAGGCGCATTTCTTCATTCACCTCATAACCTTCATTGTTAATTGGTATCGGTAGCGGTTTTGCCTTAGATAAGATTTTTAGCTCTTTGGCTTCAATTTCAATAGTGCCGGTTTTGATTTTGGGGTTGATGAGATTTTTTGGTCTTTCTTTAACTATTCCTTTGATGGAGACAACATCCTCGCAGTTTAATTGTCTAAATGAGGAGTCGCCAACTACTTGAACTATCCCTGTTCTGTCGCGAAGATCAATAAAAACAATTTGTTTATGATCGCGCTTTGAATCAACCCAGCCGTAAAGCTTAACTTCTTTTCCGACTTTAGTAACGGTTTCTTCAATAAATAATGTTTTCACAAATAACAAATAACTAATAACCCACAACTGTAATTGTATCGTATTTTTTTTATCTTGACAATAGTTTTTAATTTATGTACAATAAGTTAAAAATTACAAATTGTACATTTTTATTATGACTAACGTTGTTAGTATTACCGATTTTAGAAATAATATCTCCAATTACATTAATAAAGTAATTTATAATAAAGACAGTATTCTTTTAAAAAAAAGAAAATCAATCGTTGCTGAAATTATTGCTTATGATAGAGAAAGAAGAATAGAGGAAAGAAATAAGCTATTATCAAAACTAGCTGGTTCTTGGGATAAAGAAACAACTAAATTTTACCTTGAATACAAAAGAGAAGTTGCCGAAGAAAATAGAAAACGTAAGAAAAAACTTATAAAAATATTAAAAGGATTAAAATGATTTTAATTGATACCTCAGTTATTGTAGAAATTTTAAAAGGAAATCAAAAGATAATTGATTTTCTAAAAAGCAAAAAAGAGGAGATTTATATTACTTCGGTTACTTTAGCCGAAGTAACCATAGGTTTCTATTTTAAGTCGAGAAAATATTTCAAAACTCATAAAAGTTATTTTGAAGAATTATTGGAAAAGAAATTAATAAAAATTATTCCCTTTGATGAAAGAATTGCGCTAACTTTTGCCAAAATGCAGGCATCTTTAAAAAGAAGCGGAAAGGTATTAGCAGATTTTGACGCAGTAATTGCCGCTACAAGTTTGTTTTTTGAGGCAACATTAATTACTCTTGATGAAGACTTCAAAAGAGTTAAAGGCTTAAAACTTCTTTTTCCTGGAGAAGTTGAGAAACATCGGTAACACTTCTGTATCAAAATACATCAATAAATATGAGCTCAGGAAAATTAAGTAATGCCGGAACATATTCCATAACGTATAACCCTAAACCAGAACAAGTTCGATTTAGGACACAGTCTCCCATATTGATTTTACAAGTTTGTTAAAAAACATAAACCTATTGAAGAAATATCAGACAAAGCAAAAATAAGACTGGCGGCTATTGAATTTTATTATCAAATTAAAAATGTTTCTCTTGTCTGTAAATCATTCAAGATGTCAAGAAAATCATTTTACAAATTTTCTTTTGCTGCGATACGATTGTCTTGTATTTGCCGTATGGGATAAAAAGATATATTCTAACTGCTGTTGAATATCAAAAAAAGATTACCTATGCCAGATGCTACTCAACAAAATCATCTTTATCAGCCTTTGACTTTTTAATAAGACTTTCTATGCTTGTTGATGGGAAAATCGCCGCCATTTTATCTGATAATGGAGAAGAGTTTGGTAAATACTTTGAAGAGGCTTGTAAAAGATTAAAGATAATCCATATCTACACCAGAGTAAAAACACCCAAAGACAATGCTATAAATGAAAGATTCAATAGAACCATCCAAGAGGAGTTTGCCGAGACTGATGAATACTTTGAACCTTTATTAACAGAAACTGATTTAACCGCCGCCAATCAAAGATTAACCGAATGGCTAATTTTCTACAACCTCAAAAGACCTCATCAATCATTAAATTACCAAACACCGATTGAATGGTATAATAGAAATTACAAGTTTAAAGAAGTGTTACCGATGTGCCCGACTTTAACAAATTTAACCGTCATTACAATCTATTTTACTAGTTTATTATCGCTTATCTAGACTAGACCCTTAATTAATACCTTTAAAAAAATAACAATACTTTAATAGCGCACGACAAGGTGGTAAGACAATCCTAGTTATACTTTATTATTAGAATTAATAAAGAAAACTATCTTAATTTTATTTAATAAAAAGATTAATTATTTTTCCTCTGACTTTTTCCTTGTTACCCCATCGATTTATCTCCAAACTATAAACAACATCAGTAATCTGATCTCTTGAAAGTTCTTTAAATTTTTCTCCTTGTCCAAATGCTATCAGTTCTAAATATTGAGTTTCTTCTTTCGCAGGAGGGGTAGGAGAAAGCCAGATTTTGAGGTGTTCATTCTTTTTTCCAAAAATTTTAGCATCAACAATTTTTCCTCGGCTGTAAAAGGTTGGTTGGGGGTTGCCGGCGCCAAAAGGCTGAAGTTTTTCGAGCGCTTTTACCAAAGAAAGACTAATTTTTGAGATGGGGATTTTTAAATCAACCTCAATTTTTCTTTCTAAATCTTTTTCTTTGATCAAAGACGATGACAACTCTTGTGCGGCCGCACAAAAGTTGTTAAGCTGATTTTTTTCAAGGGTAAAGCCGGCCGCTTGTTTGTGACCACCAACATCAATTAAATATTTTTTTAAACTTCGCAAAAAATTAGTGATGTCAAAACCCGGAATTGATCGGGCCGATCCTTTATAAAACCCGTCGGTTTTTGTCAAAACAATTGTTGGTCGATAAAACTCCTCAGCAATTTTAGCGGCAATAAGACCCATAATACCTTCGTGCCATTTATCTGAGGAAAGAATAATTATTTTTGGCAGAGTTTTGAATTTTGAGATTTGAGTTTTGAGATTTTTCTTTGCCTCTTCAACTGATTTTTCCACCAATTCTTGTCTTTGGACGTTTTTACTGCCTGCCTTGTCAGCTAAATCATGGGCGCGTTTTTCGTTGGTGGTGCACAAAAGTCTTAAAGCGTCAATCGCATGCTCCAGCCGGCCCACCGCATTAATTCGGGGAGCGATAATAAAGCCAATTTCATAGGGAGTGATTTTCTTTCCTTCAATTCCGGCCTCTTTAAAAATGTGTTTTAATCCATGTCGTTTTACCTTGTCGAACACCTCAAGTCCATATTTGACGAGACTGCGAGATGGTCCAATTAAAGGAACCAAATCGGCGATGGTGCCGATTGAAGCTAAAGCGAGATAGTCGGTTATAAAATAATTTTGGAGAGAGACGCCAGGGCGTCTCTCTACCATGTGATGAAAACTATTAAATATTTCTTTTGCAAAAAAATAAGCCACCCCGGCTCCAGAAAGCTCTGGAATGTGAAATATTGCCTCCGCCTCAGTTGGTAATTTTTCTGGTTTTAGGTGATGATCAGTGACTATAATTTTTATTCCCAATGATTTTGCATAAGCAATTTTTTCTTTGGCGGTTATCCCGTGATCAACACTGATGATTAAAGCCGGGTTATATAACTTTTTGACAGTATCAATTCCCTTTATAGAAAAGCCATACCCTTCATATTGACGATGGGGAACATAGGGCATAACTTTAAAACCTAAAAGATATAAAGTTTCCCACAAAATTGCCCCGCCGGTAATGCCATCGGCGTCATAATCGGTGTAAACAACAATCATTTGGCCGTTTTCTTTTATTTTTTTGAGAAGATTAAAGGTTTTTTGCCACTGTCTTTTAAAGCCAAAGTCAGTTAAACTTATTTTTAAAGGAGAGGTAGGATTTAGAAACTCTTCTTTATTGGCTATTTTTCTATTTTTAATAAGAAGATCGATTATTTCTTGGTCATTTATTGGAGTGTTTATCTTAATCTCTTCTTTGTATTTTATTTTCATAAAAAAATTCTATCACAGTCGTTTTTTATTCTAATAATTTTTTTTGTTTTTCTTGAGCCGATAAAAATTGAGTTGATGTTAATTTTTGACCCAACTGAAGAAAACTTTTTGTTACTTGGGCTATTTGATTATAGGCGTTAGTGAGATGTTTGTTAAGAATTGACAAGGCTTCTTCGGTTTTTTCATAGTCTTTTTTTATTGCTTGCAAAATTTCCAAAATTTCTTTGGCTTTGGCTTGAATTCTTGCCCCTTCATAAGACATTAAAATTGCTTTCATATAAGCATAAAAACTCATTGGTGAAACCGGTAAGACTCTCATTTTGCCAGCAAAGTCAAAAAGCTCCTCATCGTTGATAATCTCATAATAAAGCGATTCAGAGGGAATATACATTAAGGCATAATCAGAGGTCCCTTGTGTTGTTTGAATATATTTTTTTGAAATATCAGCAATATGTTTCTTTACATCGCTGGTAAAATCTTTTTTTGCTCTCTCTTTTTCTTTTGGGTCTTTTTCCTTCATCATCCGGCGGAAATTCTCCATTGGAAATTTTGAATCAATAGGAATAAGTCCTTGGGAAGTCTTAATCACCGCGTCAACTTTTTCCCCATTTTTAAAACTATATTGAAGTTGAAAGCAGTCTTTTGGAAAATATTGCGATAGAAGCTCTTTTAAAACCTGCTCGCCGATGTTACCGCGAAGTTTGGGAGAGGTTAAGAATTCTTGCAGTTCTTGCATTGATTGACCGATTTGGGAAAATTCACCGATTGATTTTTGAACTTGGGAAAGATGAGTAGTAAATAATTTCATACTTTCAGACAATTTTTGATCAACGCTGGCTGTTGAGCTTTTAAGCCATTCAATTAGTTCATCAGAAAGTTTAGAGTGTTGTTCAATTTTATTCAGCCACAGTCGGATAACAATAAGAGCAATAAATAGGGCAATTATTAGTGTGAAGAAAAAAATTAGGTTCACATAAAAATTATATCAGATTACTGCCACGAAAGATTTTTGGTTTAAGCCAGTCTTGAGGAGCGCTTTGTTCAGGTTGGCTTTCCTTTTCTACTTCCTCGATTGGTTTGACGGTGTAAATTTCTTTATTAGGCTGATTAGCAGGCAATTTTATTTGCGGTTTTTTAAACACTTTTTTAGCTGCCCCGGCTCGAAGTAGTTGAGCTGCATTTTCAAGAGTATCAGCGTTAACAGAATATGAGGTAAAATTATTTGTAGCGTTGGTTATGCCGGCATACAAATTAGTGGCAATATTGCGATCTAATTCTACATTAAGGTTTTTAATGATGGAAAACACTAATTCAGAGACGGAGGAGGAAGTCTTGTTAACTAAATTAACTGTTCCGAAAAAATTATTAGTTAAATGGCGGTCAATATTGATTATGTCACAACCGGTAAATTGATTCTGATTTTCAAGGTAAAGACTTCCCAGGCTGTTAAGATTGGGGGTGTCGATAGTTATAAAAAAATCAACAGTTCCACCGCTGTATGAATATTTAACCTGAGAAGGGTCAAGTTTAGGATGACCAGGCCGCGGAGTAATAATCAGATTAAAAAAGTTTCCTTTGATATTATAATCAACTTTATCAATGGAACCATCAGTGTAAGGAAAAGAAATAACTAAATTATCTCCCCCTGTTATCAGATTATTTTCAATCTTATCAACGCCGGTTAAATCAACATCAACTTTACTTTCACAAGCTAATGTAATTGTTTTTCCTATTTTAGTTAAGGCTAAATATAGGCTAGTAGAGGCGGCAACAGCATCATAGGAGGGGTTAGTAGGTAAAAGAATGCTACCAGTTTTCCCTTTGGCGATAATTTCACAGGCACGGTTGAGAGCGGTTAAATCATTTTTCATAATACTATAAGATAGATTTTACCACATCACCTACCATTATGTCAAGAAAGGGAGAAAAAATCATTCCCGCCTCTTGGCTTTTTTTTACCTCGACTACCCGTTTTGCCCGAATTTTTAAGGAAACAAGTTTCGTTTTACCAATAAATTTCCCTTCTCGATAAATTTCCACTTCATCTCCAAGATTAATTTTTCCTTTAGTGACTTCAACACCAAAAACGTGCTCTTTTTCAATGATAAAGGTAGCTAAGACTTTTGCTTCTCCTTTTAAATTCTTTTCTTTTTGTTGCTTTTCTTGCAAAAGTTTGGCTGCTTCAAATAATTCTTCTTCTAACTCATAGATAATATTGTAAGTTTTAATAATTACTTTTTCTTGTTTGGCTAAATTGATTACCTCAGTGGGCAAGTTTACGGCAAATCCAATAATAATTGATTTAGTTGTTTTTGCCAGAAAAACATCAGATTTGTTAACTTCACCAACGGCTTTGAGAATCGTTTCAATTTGGTTATTTTTTCCAAGCAAAGAAGTTATTGCCTCAAGTGATCCCAATGTATCGGCTTTAATTATTAAAGAAAGTTTTTGAGCTTTGGGGGTTGAGGAGAAAAGTTTTTTGGTATCAATTTTTTTTTGACTAGGAAAAGTTATGTTAAAATCCTCTTTTTTTCTAATAGGTTGAGTTTGAAGAAGGACTCCCACCTCCGGCATCTGTTTGAATCCTAAAAGCTCAAAAGGCGTTGAGGGAGCAACTTCATTTATCATTAATCCTTGGTCTGTAATTATTGCTCTGATTTTAGCTTTTTCATTATCAGCATAAACGTCATCGCCAACTTTAAGGATGCCATCTTTAATTATGGCGCTTACTACTATTCCTCTTTTGTCTTTCTTTGTTTCAATAATATATGCTTTTGGAGGGTTATTTGGGCTATAATTAAGATTAAGCTCTGAGGCAAGAAGAAGAATACTTTCAAGAAGCTCATTCACCCCTTGGCCAGTTTTGGCAGAGAGAAGAACTGTGGGGATAGTTCCTCCTTTTCCTTCAACTAAAACATCGTATTTTAATAAGTCATTTTTTACTTTTTCTGGATTGGCTTCAGGAAGATCAACTTTATTTATCGCTACAATA
>JBKBJJ010000140.1:0-500 GCA_046293855.1 Microgenomates group bacterium
TTGTTAATTAGCGCTTTTTTGCTTACCTATTTTTCTCTGCTTGAAGGGATTGAGGATATTGGTTGGTTTGGGTTTTTCTTCATGCCCTTGACTATTACTTTATCTTTTTATCTTTTTTATTTTTTGTTTCCGGCGCGATGGTTAACGCGGTTGCCGTTTATTGTCATTTATGGAGTATCTATTTACGCCATTTTGTTGGTGAGTAATATTTTTAGTGTTGGGGTAGAGAAGTCTCTTCAACTTTATCGGGCGGCTTTTTCGGTTAACTTTTTTTATCAAACAATTGTTGCCCTTCTTATTTTTAATTTTTTATTTTCCTTGGGGCAACTTTTTTTAATTACCATTATAGGGGTAGCAATGGTGAGTTTTTTGCTAAGTTTTCATTTGTTTTGGACCATTAGATTAAAAAAATACCTTGAAAAAGATGTTTTAAGATTTGCTTTACTGACAGGATTAATTTTAGGGGAGATGGCTTTGGTTGTTTCTTTTGTACCGGTAAA
>JBKBJJ010000014.1:0-2085 GCA_046293855.1 Microgenomates group bacterium
GCTGTGATGAGGATTCATTAACGATGGCTTTTGAGGCCTCATTTTTAGCTCTTGATGGTTTTAAGGAAAAAGATAAAATTAAGGTGGTATTCTTTGGCTCAGAGACGCCTCCCTATGCTGTTAATCCATCCTCCACCATTTTGGCTGAATTTTTAGGGATTGAAAAAAATTACTTAGGGAGAGATCATCAAATTGCCTGCAAAGCGACAACAGGGGCAATGATTTCCGCTTTAGGTTTAATTAGTTCAGGTTTTACTGAATATGCTTTAATTGTTGCCAGCGATAAAGGAGTAGCTAAGACTCATGATCCGTTGGAATATACGGTTGGGGCTGGCGCTGTCAGCCTTTTGTTGGGGGGAAAAGATGTCCTTTTGGAAGTTGTTGATTTTACCTCTTTTTCCTCCGACACCCCTGACTTTTGGCGAAGAGAAGGAATTCGTTATCCTTCCCATGGTGGCAGATTTACCGGTAAACCCTCATATTTTTATCATATAAAAGAGGCAAGTTTAAACTTGCTAAAAAAATCTAAATTAAATCCGCCTAATTTTAAATTTGCTATTTTTCACATGCCCAATGGTAAATTTCCTCTTGAGATAGGTTTATCTTTAGGGTTTACAAAAGAGCAATTGTTGCCTGGATTGATTGTTTCTTTTTTGGGTAATTGTTATACTGCTTCAGCCTTGATGGGACTTTTAGCGGTTTTGGAAAAAGCAAAAGTGGGCGATTTAATATTTTTAGCCTCTTATGGATCGGGAGCGGGCAGTGATGCTTTTGTTTTCAGAGTAACAAAAAATATTAATACAGCAAGGAGAAACTTTAATTTAAAACTAAAAGATAAGCAATATATTGACTATCCAACGTATCTAAAATTTATGGGAACAATTTAGACCGTTATTTGTTATTGGTTATTAGTTATTTGGATAATTTTCAATAAGTTGCTAATAACGAATAACTGATAACTTATAACATATAAACTATGGTTTCAATCATTAGTTACTATTCAACCAAATTTGGTGAGCTTTGGGAAAGATCACTTTTTGATTTGGTGAAAGAGGCAGCTTTTGCCGTTTTAAAAAATAGTGAGATTGAAATGGAAAGAATTGAGGCGATTTTTTTTGGTAATATGCTGGCTGGAGTTTTGGAAAATAATCTTCACACTGTCTCAAAAATTGCCGAGGTTTTAAAAACTAATGTGCCAATTTTTCGCGTTGAGGCGGCTTGTGCCTCAGGTGGTGTCGCTTTTCATTTAGCTAAAAATTATCTTGAGGCAGGTAGGGCAAAAACTGTTATTGTCTTGGGCGCTGAGAAAATGACTGATTATTCTCCTGAGCAGATAACTTCCGCTTTGGCAGCCGCCGCCTCAGGGGAAGAGCAGGAGGCGGGTTTGACTTTTCCGGGACTTTATAGTTTAATGGCAAATTATTATCTTGATAAATATGGTTATACCGAGGAAAATTTGGCCTATGTTTCAGTGAAGAATCATTATCATGGAAGTTTAAATGAAAATGCTCATTTTCGAAAAAAGATAACAGTTGAGGAAGTTTTAAAAAGCCCTTATGTGGCTTATCCTTTAAAAGTTCTTGATTGTTCACCTATTTCCGATGGAGCGGCTGCTTTAATTTTAACTGCTGATGATGGTTTGATCAAAAAGGCAAAATTTAAAGTCGATATTTTATCCTCGGCGGTGGCGACTGATTCTATCAGTTTAACTAAAAGAAAAAGTTTGGATGAGATTTATGCGACAAAGATAGCTGCAGACAAAGCTTTTGGGGAAGCAAGACTAAAAAGAGATCAGATAAATATCATTGAACTTCATGACTGTTTTTCCATAGCTGAGATTTTGGCAATGGAAGATTTGGGTTTTTGGAAAAAAGGAGAGGGAGGAACAAGGATAAAAGAATTATCGACGATGCACGGACAAGGAGGAAATTTAGTGGTAAATACCTCAGGTGGATTAAAGGCGGCTGGGCATCCAGTTGGGGCAACCGGAATAAAGCAAATTGGGGAGATTTTTTTACAGCTGACAGGACAAGCAGGTAGTCGACAGGTTAAAAAGGCTAAATATGGTTTAGCTCATAATGTTGG
>JBKBJJ010000014.1:2185-10830 GCA_046293855.1 Microgenomates group bacterium
ATTTTTTTACAGCTGACAGGACAAGCAGGTAGTCGACAGGTTAAAAAGGCTAAATATGGTTTAGCTCATAATGTTGGCGGATCAGGAGGAACGGCAGTGGTGACAATTTTGGCAAGTTAAAAATAGTGATAAATCGTTTAAAAAGTATGATTAGTCCAGTTAAAATTTGGCGAAGACAAAAGGAAATAAGGAAAATTTTAGGGAAAAAAGGAAAGATTGTTTCCTGGACAAAAATTTTTGTAGCGGCGGAAGAATTTAAAAAACTGGCTCCTTATTTTGTGGTAATGGTTGAGTTTGATGATAAAACTAAAGCCGTTGGTCAGCTAGTTGATTTTGACAAAGAAAAAGTTAATATTGGAGAAAAAGTGATTGCTATTTTGCGCAAAGTTAAAGATGTAAAAGAGGAGGATGTTATTCCCTATGGGATTAAGTTTAAATTAATAAAATAAGTTATGGGTTATTCGTTATTAGTTATTTGCAGTAATGATCACATATTCATCACCGGCAAAAGTGATTTTATCAGGAGAACACGCGGTAGTTTACGGTAAACCAGCTTTGGTTTGTGCTATTGACCGGCGGCTAAAATTTACCGTTTTTGACCGATCGAGCCAAAACGGTAATGGCAAAGATGGCAAGATTGTCTTGATGATAACTGATAAAGTAAAACAGTATCTTAAAGATAAAAAAATAAAATTTACTGATAAAAGTTTTGATTTTAAAATTAACTCGCAAATTCCTGTTGGTCGGGGGCTTGGCTCCTCAGCTGCTTTGTCAGTGGCGGCAACGGCAGCATTTTTAAAATTTTACACTGGTTACAGTTTTGAAAAAGAGACAATAAACAATTTAGCCTATCAGATTGAAAAACATTTTCACAAAAATCCCTCGGGCGTTGATAACACCGCTTCCTGTTTTGGAGGATTAATTTATTACCGAAGAGAATTTGAGTTTTTAAAAAATATCGCGAGTTTAAATTTTAAAATCCCAAAAAAAATTGAGGAAAATTTATTCTTAATTGACTCCGGTGCTCCACTGGAAACAACGGCTCGGATGGTTGAGCTCGTTGGAAAAATGTATAATAAAAAACCCTCCTATATTGAGCAGATTTTAAACGATATCGAAAAAACAACCAAAAGGATGGTGGTGGCGATTGTTAAAGAAGATGTGGATTTTTTTCAACAGACGCTTTTGGATAATGAGATTTTACTGGAAATTTTGGGAGTGGTTTCTCAAAAAACAAAAAAACTTTTGAAAAGTTTAAGTCAATTTGGAGTGGGAAAAATTACTGGAGCGGGAGGAAGTAAACAAGGGTCGGGGTTTATTCTTTTTTACGCCACTGATAAAGAAGGCTTAATTAATTTTTTAAAAGATAAAAAAATATCTTATTTTAAATTTGTCAGTGACTATAAGGGTTTAGATGATTAAAAAGATTAAAGTAAAAAGCCCAGCTAATATTGCTTTTATTAAATACTGGGGACAGAGAGATAAAAAATTAACTCTTCCCTATAATGATAGTTTTTCTATGAATCTTTCTCATTGTTACACTCTGATTGATTTGATAATAGAGGAGGAAGCTTCAATTCAAGAATTATACATCAAAAATTATCAAGATAAAGATTTTACTAAAAGCACTGATGAAAGCTTCTTAAAAGTAAAAAATTTTTTGCAGACGACAGAAAAATTTTTGAATAAAAAGATAACTTTTGGATTTAAAATTTACTCACAAAACACTTTTCCCAAAAAAGCAGGGATTGCCTCATCTGCTTCTTTTTTTTCCGGCTTGGCTTTAGCTTTTTCTTTGGCTTTAAATAAAAAATTATCAAAAAAACAACTTTCAATATTAGCCCGTTTATCAGGTTCTGGTTCAGCTTGTCGATCAGTACCTGATGGATTTTGTTGGTGGAGGAGCGGTGATGATTCTTTAAGCTCTTATGCTTTTTCCATCGCTCCCCCTTCCTTTTGGGATTTAAATGATTTAGTTTTAATTCTCTCACCTCAAGAAAAAAAAGTTTCCTCTGCTCATGGGCACCAAAACGCCGAAACCAGTCCCTTTTTTAAATTTCGGTTAATTGATGTTGACAGAAGACTAAAACTGATAAAAAAAGCCTTTTTTAAAAAAGATTTTACTTTATTTGGTCAACTAATTGAGGAGGAGACTTTATCAATGCATTTTGTAATGATGACCCAGAAACCTCCTTTGTATTATTGGAGTGGTAAGACAATAGAGGTATTAAAAAAGATCATTGATTTAAGAAAAAATGGATTGGAGGTTTATTATACGATTGACGCCGGAGAAAATATTCATCTTATTTGCCAAAAAAAGGATAGAAAAAAAATATACGACTACTTTATTAGACAGAGGGAAGTAAGAGAAATTATTATTAATGAACCAGCAATAGGAGTGAGAGCAATATGAAAAAAATTATTTTTGTAAAATTGGGTGGAAGTTTGATTACTGATAAAGAAAAACCGTATACTGCTAAGATAGAAGTTATCAAAAACTTAACCCAACAGATTGCCAGCGCTTTAAAGGAAAATCCATCCTTAAAACTGGTAATTGGTAACGGTGGCGGCTCTTTTCCTCATTATCCAGCGGTTAAGTACAAAATGACGGAGGGAATAAAAAATGAGGAACAAAAAATGGGATTTTGTCAAGTGCAGGATGCGGCGGCTAAACTTAATCGTCTGATTGTTAATGAATTCCTTAATTTAAATGTAAAAGCGATTTCAGTTAATCCTTCATCCATAATTATTACCAAAAGAGGAAAGATTAAAACATTCTTTGCTGAACCGATCATTAAATTTTTAAAATTAGGACTTACACCTGTTATCTACGGTGATATTGTTTATGATGAGGTTTTAGGAGCAAAGATAATTTCCACCGAGCAGTTATTAACTAATTTAGCTATTATTTTTAAAGAAAAAGGTTTAGGAGTTGATCAGGTAATCCATAACGGCACAACTAAGGGAGTTTTGGATAATAAAGGAAATTTAATTCCTTTCATTACCAAAAAAAATTTCCAGCAGATTAAATCATTTTTTACTAAAGTCAAAGGCTTTGATGTCACCGGTGGAATGATTCATAAAGTAGAAGAGGCTATTATTTTAGCTGATTATGGGATAAAAACTATAATTATTAATGGTAATGCCAAAAAAAATCTATTAAAAGATGCACTTCTTGGATTAAAAGTTGAGGGGACAGCAATTAGTTAATATTTAAAAATATTTATTGCATTGTCGGAATTTGCAGCTTCCAAACTCCATTTTCATTAACAATTATCCCTAAAATATTACCAGTTAACAATCCAAAAATTGTTAAAGCGGCAAAGACCAAAATCATTCCAATGACGGCATTGGTAATCTTTTGTTGAGCTTTGGCCACTTTTTCTTTTTCCCCACCTGAGGTGATCCAATCAAAAGCTCCCCAAAACATATAGACAAGTAAAGCGCCAGCCGCCACAATAATAAAAACTCTCACTCCAAATCCGACAAAATTTGCTAAAGCCTGGACTGGATCACCGACACCAATATTCATTCCCGGCGGCGGACTAATTTTTCCAAAAACATCTTCAACAGAATCAGCTAAGACTTTCATTGGGGTAAAATATTGGTAACTCCTAACATTTTACCAATAAGATTAACAGCTAAAAAACTAACAATTACAACAATTAAACCTAAAACAGCAAAGGCAATAGTATTTTGAGCTTTTTTTATCTCTTCAGGACTGTCTCCGTGAGAGAGGATTTTGAAAGCGGCAGAAAAAAACATTACTAAAAAAAGCAAGGCAGCTCCTGCCGTTGCTAAAGGGAGGATAAGATTGATAAGGGTAGAAAAGTTGCTAAATATTGCTGGTTTAAAAACATTAGGGTCACTAATATTTATGGCATAAATCATAAAAAAAAGTCTAATAGAAATGATTTTTAATGTCAAGCAAGACTATAATGAAAGAATAGGTTGTAGAGGTTTGTGCGAATAAAAGTGAATATAAAAGGCTATCCAAACCGCTTACAACCTTAATGTTTATCTTGGCGCCTTACGCGAATTAACGCGAATTTATTAAATACCAATGATACAAATTTTTTATTTGCATATTTGCATCAGATTATGAATATTCCAAAACATATTGCCATCATTCCCGACGGCAACCGACGGTGGGCGAGAGAGAGGGGTTTGCCAACTTTTTATGGTCATAAAAAAGGATTCGATCAATCAATTGAACTTTCAAAAAAGGTAAGAGAATTGGGTGTTAAAGTTTTAACTTTTTGGGCTTTTTCGACGGAAAATTGGCAAAGGTCAAAAGAGGAAGTTAATTATCTAATGCAACTTTATTCCCAAATGATTGAGAAAAATTTAAAGATTGCATTGGAGGATAAAATAAGGATAATTCATTTAGGTCGAAAAGAAAGAATTCCTAAAAATTTAGCAAAAAGAATTTATAAAGCAGAAAAAAAAACCTTTGAATTTAATAGATATTACTTAGCGATAGCTTTAGATTACGGAGGGAGAGATGAACTATTGCGCGCAGTAAAACAATTTAAAAATTCAAAATTAAAATCGCAAAATTTAACAGAGGAAAATTTTAATCAATTTTTAGATACAAAAGATTTACCTTATCCTAACCCAGATTTAATTATTCGCACCGGCGGAGAAGTGAGAACTTCTGGTTTTATGATTTGGCAAAGTGCTTATTCTGAGTGGATTTTTTATCCAAAATATTTTCCTGATTTTACCCCAGAAGATTTAGAAAAATGTATCGCTGAATATTCAAAACGACAAAGAAGATTTGGCATATAGATGTATAATTAATTTATATGTTTGCTCCTTCTTTCACTATTACTAATAAAATTTTAACCAATATTGCCAAAATTGAGGCGGCGGAGGAGGTGATCAGACATGCTCCTCTTTTACCTTTGTGGGAGAAACAGTTTAAAGAAGAGGCGATTGTTCGGGCAGTTTATCACGGTACTCATATTGAAGGCAATCTCCTTCATAAAGATGAGGCAAAAGATTTACTACAAGGAAAAGAAGTTGTTGGTCGCCCCCGCGATATTCAGGAAATCATTAACTACCGAAAGGTGATTGAATTTATCGATGAGGAAGCAAAAAGAAAAATTGATAAGATTACCGAACAGTTAATTAAAAAACTTCATCGTATCATTGTTGAAAAAATTCTTCCTCCTGAACAGGCAGGTGAGTATCGGAGTAAACAGGTAATTGTTCGCAATTCCCAAACTGGTGAGGTGACTTTTCGTCCACCTTCTCCTCTTGAGGTGCCTTTTTTAATGAGGGAGTTTATCTATTGGCTTAATCATCAGAGTCAAGATAACCTTCACCCAGTTTTGAAAGCCGGTATTGCTCATCATGAACTAGTTCGTATTCACCCATTTATTGACGGTAATGGTCGAGTGGCGAGGGTTTTGGCAACTTTAATTTTATTTTTAGGAGGCTATGATATCCGCCGTTTTTTTTCACTTGAGGAGTATTATGATCGTGATGCAGCCGCCTACTATGAAAATCTTCAAAAAGCCTCCTCTGGAGATCTAACTTCCTGGCTTGAGTATTTTACTTTTGGGGCGGCGGTTGAGTTTGGAAGGATTAAAGAAAAAATCTTAAAGCTTTCAAGGGATGTTAAATTAAAGGAACGTTTTGGTGGACAACAGATTTTTTTAACAGAGCGGCAAATAAAAATTATTGAATACATTCAAAGCATTGGTTATCTTCAAAATCAATCTTTTCCCGATCTTTTTCCTGATCTCTCTGAAGATACTGTCCTTCGTGATATACAAGATTTAATTAAAAAAGGCTTGCTAAAAAAAATAGGTTCCACTAAAGGAGCAAGGTATGTAATAGCGCAATAAAGAATGGTTTTTTCACTTGGTAAAATAAAATTATTGATGTGGAACAAAAAACGCTTGAGATTATCTATTTAGGTTTTTTACTACCAGGTCTTTTTTCTTTAACCCTTGTGGCTGAGGGTATTTATAAAATTTCTCGTCATGAGGAAGGTTTTTTCACTTTTGCTTTGGGGATTTTATTTTTAGTTGGGTTAGGATTAATTTATCTTTTTCTTTTTAAACGATAAGCGGGTTAATGAAATCTTACTATAGTAATTTTATTTAACCAATGAAATTTTCAAAACTTGCCTCTTATTTTGAAAAAATTGAAAATACTTCCTCGCGTTTGGCGATTACTCATTTACTGGCTCAACTTTTTAAAGAGCTTGACGATAAAGAAATTGAGAAAACTGTTTATTTACTTCAAGGGAGGGTGGTGCCTTTATTTGAGAAGACAGAGTTTGGCATGGCGGAGAAAATGATTATCAAAAGTGCAATTTTAGCTTTAAATTTAGAGAAAAAAACTTTCCTTTCTCGCTATAAAAAAATCGGTGATTTAGGTAAAACAGTTGAGGAATTTAAAAAAGAAGTTTCCTCATTTGAAGAAAAATCTCTTTCAGTTTTGGAAGTTTATCAAAGGCTTTATCAATTAGCTACAGCCGCAGGAGAGGGTTCGCAGGAAGTAAAGCTGAATATTTTATCCACCTTAATTCGTCAACTTGATCCTTTATCTTCTCGTTATATTGTCCGAATCCCGGCTGGGGTGATGAGGCTTGGTTTTTCTGATATGACAGTGTTAGATGCTTTTTCTTGGATGATAAAGGGAGATAAAAGTTTGCGCCCCATTATTGAAAGAGCCTATCACGTCCGCCCTGATCTTGGTTTTATTGGACAATTAATAAAAGAAAAAGGAATTGAGAGCTTAAAAAATATCCCACCTCAAGTTTTCACTCCTATTTTAATGATGCGAGCAGAAAGGTTATCTTCAGCTGAGGAAATTTTGGAAAAAATTGGTCGCTGTGCCATTGAGGAGAAATTTGATGGATTTAGGTTGCAGGTACACTATAAAAAATCAAAAATCAAAAATCAATACGCCGGCTGGCGGACAAAATTGTATATTAAAAATCAAAATGAAGAAGTTAAGTTATATTCTCGCAATCTAGAAGATGTCACTTTTATGTATCCGGATATTGCTGAGGGAATAAAAAAACAAGTTAAAGCGGAGGAGATTATTTTTGAAGGCGAAGCAATTGGATTTGATCCTTCAACCGGCAATTTTCTTCCTTTTCAGGAAACAGTTCAGAGAAAGAGAAAATATGGGATTGAGGAAAAAGTCAAAGAAATACCGCTAAAACTTTTTGCCTTCGAGCTTTTATATCTTGATGGCAAAAGTTATCTTGATGTTGCCTTTATTGAAAGAAGAAAAAAATTAGTTTCAGTAGTAAAAACAACCGGAGATAAATTTAAAGATGTTATTCTAATTGCCCCCGAGGAAATCGTTGAGGAAGAAAAGAAAATTAACTTATTGTTTAATGAGGCAATCACGAAAGGATTGGAGGGAATTGTGGCAAAAAAGTTAGATGGTATTTATCAGCCAGGAGCAAGAGGATGGAATTGGATAAAATTTAAACGCAGTTATTCTTCAAAAATCGAGGATACCATTGATTGTTTAGTAATGGGTTATGATTTAGGCAAAGGAAAACGGGCGGGTTTTGGTATCGGCGCTTTTCTTGTGGGAGTTTTTGATGAGGAAAATGATAAATTTGTTACCGTTGCTAAAATTGGCACGGGATTATCCGATGAAGAATGGAAGAATTTAAAAATTCAAAGCTCAAAGTTTAAAGTTCAAAGTAAACCAAAAAATTATCAGGTGGATAAAGCAATGGAATGTGATATTTGGTTAGCTCCTTCCATCGTTGTTGAAATTCGGGCCGATGAAATTACCCGCTCACCTGTTCACACAGCTGGGCGAAAATTAAAACCTTCAAAAACAGGGGCAGCTTTGGAAGTTGATGTCCCCGGTTTTGCTTTAAGATTTCCTCGGCTGGAGCGCTTTCGCCAAGATAAAAGACCAGAGGAGGTGACAACTTTAAAAGAGGTGGAGAAATTATTTAAAGATCAGGCAAAAGGAAAATGAGATTTTTATCATTGGTGAGCAGCCAATGTTTTTATTAATCTAATGGGATATTCGATAAAGAAAGAAGTAGGATTATTTTTAATTCTCCTTGCGGAAATTTTAACCACTAAATTATCATCAAGATAAATTTTTCCGCCAACTTGAGAAATATGAATTGCTAAATCAATATCCTCATGAACTTTTTTATCATCAAGACAAATTTTATTTTTTATTTTCTCCCACACCTTTTTTCTAATTGCCATATTAGGACCAATTAGAGTGTTTTTTCCTTTCTGAATAATCTTCATTCCTTTAAGATAAGCCATTGTAAAAAATCTTGTTGGAAAAGGTAAATCATAAAAGAAGGCAGGTCCAGTTAATCCATCAATATTTTTGTCAGAAAAATTTTGTTTTATTTTTTTAATCCAGTCTTTTGGGACTATTGTATCGGCATCACAGCGAGCGATAATTTCGTATTTTACTGCATTAAAACCGGCGTTTCTGGCAAAAATAATTCCCTGTCTTTTTTCTTTAATTATTTTTACTTTATATTTTTTCGCAATTTCTAAATAGGAGGGACCTATCAGTTTTTTATCAATTTTATGACACCCGATGCAGTCTGATTTAGCAATTAGTTTTTCGCCATCTGATGATTGATCAACAAGAGTTACTTTTTTGCTAACCTTACTATATTTTGG
>JBKBJJ010000015.1:0-10200 GCA_046293855.1 Microgenomates group bacterium
TTTAATCTTTTTTGATACTCTCTATAAACCCTATCAATTATTTCGCAATTATAAAATGAAGAAAAATAGCCCAGGTATTCCTCCGGTGGAATTAAATGGTTTTTTGCCTCAGAAATCCGATTTAAAAAATAGCTGGGGGAGTATTTTTTTTGCGGGTGAACATCTCTTATAATCTCTTTCATTAAAGATAATTGATCTTCTTCATCATAAATTAAAAAATTATTATCGAATCCAACTCGATCAGCAAAACGGCGAAGGACACTAGCAGAAAATGAATGAAAGGTACCAATAAATCCTAAATTATTAATTTTAGCTAATTTGGTTATTCTTTTTTTCATCTCCTCCCCTGCTTTATTGGTAAAAGTAACCATCACAATTGAGAGTGGATTAATTTTTAAATAATTAATCAAATAAATTACTTTATAAACCAAAACGCGAGTTTTACCGCTACCCGCGCCAGCAAGTATTATTGAAGGTCCCTCATTATAAACTACTGCCTCTTTTTGAGAAGAATTTAAAAAATTGAAAATATTATCAGCCATAAATTATAATTTAAACATAATTAACCCTAAAGCTCAAATATGAAATATTTTATCGCCAATTGGAAAGCCAATAAAAATCTCACTGATGCGCTTGAATGGGCAAATATTTTTCTTAATCATGTTTCCTTAAAAGATAACTCAAAAATCATTATTATCTGTCCTCCTTATCATCTTCTTTACCCGTTGGCTAAAAAATTTGAAAATTTAAAAAATGTATATCTGGGAGCACAAAATTTATCTGCTTTTGACAGCGGCAATTATACTGGTGAGGTAATTGCTGCGATGATTAAAGATCTGATTCGATATTCAATTATTGGCCACAGCGAGCGGAGAAAATATTTTTCAGAGACCGATGAGGAGATTGAAAAAAAAATTATCCAAGCGAAAAAAAATCAAATTGAACCAATTCTTTGTATAAGAAATGAAAAAGACAAAATTTTTCCTCAAGTGACAATTGTTGCCTATGAACCAGTTTATGCTATTGGTACAGGAATAAACGAAAGTCCCGAAAAAGTTTTGTCGATGAAAAAAAAATTAAATCTTAAATCAACTACAAGTTTTCTGTACGGAGGAAGTGTAAATGAAAATAATATTAAAGAATATCTTGCCACTGGTCTAATTGATGGCTTTTTAATTGGCGCCGCCTCTCTTGATCCTTTCAAATTTACTCAAATAATTAATTCTTGTTAATTAAAAAATGAAAGCAAAGAAAATAAAAAAGGCGGCGGTGGCAAAAAGTATCAAAGCATTACTGATGTAACCAGTATCAGGAAGACTTATTGGTTTTGTTGGGCTAATTGAGGGAGTTTCTGTCACAGTGGCGGAGACAGTGGCATTACCGGTAGGCGAAGGATTATTATAGGCAAGAATAATTTCAGTGGGAGTGGGAGTTAAATAAGCAGTGGGAGAAAGAATTGGCGTTGGGGTTAAAGTGGGACTAGGAGAAGAGCTGGAAGGGCTAATATTAAAAGCGATTGTCCGACTATAAGTTTTGCTTTGGGCTTTTGTTTTTACAGTAATAACTGGTGATGAGTTCTCAGAAAAATTGTTTGTTAAAAGAGCAGCAATATAAAAGATCCCAACCATTAAAATAATTGTCATTGCTAACAGTAAAATTGTTACTATTTTTGATTTTTTCATTTTTTATTCACCAAGCCATCCATCAGTTTTTGAGTGAAGTTGGCCCTCAATTTTTAACATTGCCTCATCGCTGGCAATTATGTACTCTCGATAAAAAACTTTCCTTTCTTTGTTAAAATTAACTGTTATATCCTGATTATCCCAATATTGCTTGTTAACTCTAATTCTTGCTTTATCGATGTCGGCATCAGCCACTGTCTCAATTCCGATATAAATGGTTGAACCCGGCTTTAAATTCATTAATTGATTATCAGTTAACTCAGTCCAATTTTGATTGTAAATTTTTATTCCGGAGGAGGCAATAAAATTTATTATTGGGGTTGTGGTAATCGGATTTGTCCGTAATTTTTCCCCATTAAATTTAAAAGTCCCAGATAAAATGATCAGTAAACCGAAAAAAACAAAAACCATAGTGGTAATAATCAAAGAAATTTTTCTTGCTTTCTTAACTGGTTTTTTCTTCTCCTCAGTGTTTATAAAAACATTTCCGTCTTTATCTCTTATCTTTATTTCTTCTTTAAATTCAGGAATTCTTGGTTTGTTTTTAGTTAATGTCTCCTTTTTAATCAAATATATCTGATAGGCAACAAGAAAACCAGTGATAATAAAAGCAATAAAACTTATTTTATTAACTGAAAATAACAAATTACTAATATCCATATAAATAAAATTTTATTAAATTTATTTGTTAAAAAACAAGAATTATTCCCAAACCAAGAATAAAAAAAGAGACGCCAAAAAGAGCAGGTAAGACAAAACCTATTCCAGAAGTAGGGGGAGTTGGACTTAACGTTGTTTCTGTTGGTATAGGTGTTAGTAAAGTTGGAGAAGGAACAATGGTAGCTGAAGGAGTAGCCTCACCCAAAACATCAACGTTGGAAGCTTCTTTCCCGATCACAGTAAAATTTCTCTCTAAAATTAACTCTTTTCCGTTTTTATCTTTAGCAATGGCAGTGAGAATATATTCACCTAAACTTAAAGGCTGTGAAGGTGAAAAGCTCCAAAAACCCTTTTTATCAGAGATAATTTGTGCCGAATATGTTTTAGCTGATTGAATTGTCTTTTTTGGTTTAATTGTGATATAAATTATTGTCTCTGGGAAAAATGATCCCTTAATTATAGGCGTTCTGCCGGGGATGGAAGCTTTTTCTTTTGGGTAAATAATATCAAAATTAAAATTGCTCTCTCCCTTAACTTTATCGGGTGAGGCAGCCGATAAAACATTATTTTCTTGAGTAAAATCATAATTTCTTCCAATAATTATCGTTTGCGGTAATGGGGAGATTTTATTAATATCGGTATAAATAGTAGAAATCTGGTTATCTTCACTAATAATTTCTATTTTTATTTTTTCTGAGGAGTTAACCTTAAAGTTTAAAGGAATAAGCCACTCACCTTTTAATTTGGTCAAAGTTGAGGCAATAACTTTATCTGCAAGGCTTAAAAGAACAACAGCTCCTTCAAGAGGAGTATTATTCTCTTTAACAACGCGTCCATAACCGAGATTTGATTTCTTTTCGCCTTCAATTTTGGGATGGGCAATAAAATCAAAAGGAATATCATCTTTTTTACCGATAAGTTTATTATTGCTTACAATTTTAAAAAAATATTTTTTATTCTCCTTAAGCTCTCTTATGGTAACGTAGTGATAAAAATGAGGCTTTTTTTGGGAAGGAAGATCTCGTTCATCCAGTGCAATCTTGTTTATCTTTGTGGGTGAATCACCATAAATAAGCCAGCCAACTTCTTTCTTTTCAGTCTGCCAGAAAATAGTCGCTGAGGAGGCAGAAATATTTGTTATCTCTAATCTTTTTAACCTAATATTGGCAGCTTTAGATGGCTGGGTTAACCCAGAAAAAATTCTAACAAATATTAAGATGATAAGAAAAATTAATAAAAAACTAACAATGTTTGGTATTTTAGGTTTATTTTTTAAATACAGCTTGGAATAAATCATCATAAACTTTATGGTTTTTTTTCTTGTAATATTTTAAATATACTGCTTTTTATTTCATATTTTCTTAAATTTGGTAACTGTATTTTTTCTCTAATTTTTTCTTGAGTAGCCGCATGATAAATATCAGCAATGAGCCAAGCAATTACTGTTAAAAATATTCCAATAGATAAAAATAGCAATTCTTTCTTATTCATAGTTTTTATAAATAATAGCCCTCAATTTCCAAAGTAACTTTTAATTGAGCTGCAGTGGTGCTTTCCATATCTGAAGAAATAATCATTTTTTTAATTGTTTTTAGCCTTCGTTGATTAAACAAATTAGAGGTTAGTTTTAAAATATCTTCAAAACTACCTACTCCCTCAACCGTAATTTTTACTTTTTCAAGATTTTTTTTGTTAGCGGCAAATAAATTAACATTAGAAACGTCGGCTTTTTTTATCATTATGGAACTTTCTTCTGCAATCGTTTTTACATCATCAATCATTTTTGTCACTTGGGGATAAGAAGGTAACGCTTGGTCCAACAGAGGTAAATCCTCACGATTTTCTTCTATCTGAGATTGAATTGAGGCAATATTTACAATTTTATCCTCATATAATGCATCAATTCTTTTTAAATCTGATTCTTCCTTTTTTAAGGAAAAAACAGTCGTTAAGGAAGGTTTTATGGCAAAAATAATAAATATGGAAAAAATTAAAAAAAATAAAACTGCGAAAGTATAATCGGTTGTTTTCTTTGAAAAAATATTTTTAAAGATTTTTGTCTGCATCATGGTTTGAATTTTAATAATGTTAAGCTAAAAACATAGCCATTATCCTCCTTTTTAATACTTTCAAGCGAAACTGTTTCAAACTTTTTTTCTTTTTTTAAAAGATTATAAAATGATTGTAATTGACGTATATCAGTGCTTAAACCCGTCATTTTAACCGCCTCCTCAGCAAATTCTAATTTTGTCAAAGTAAGGGAGCTTGGGAAAAGAGACATTAAGTAATTAACTTTTTGGGTAAAAAGATTTTGCTCTGCAATAATCTCTTTAGATGCCATTAACTGCTTATTAATAACCTCCGCCTGAAAAAGTAATGGGGAAACTACTTGCACTATCTCCTTTTTCTGATTAATCGCTTCTCTTAAATCAATAATACGCTGATCAATTTGAAACCGGTAAAAGAAAACTCCAATGACTACCAATTGAGTAATAACAATAATATACCGTAGATAATTTAGCGAAAAATAAACTAATCGTTCACTCAAAGATGTTTCTTTGGCCGGTATTAAATTAATATTATATTTCATGATGATTGAATTTTTTTCACTAACAAACTAACCCTCTTTTTTAGCCTATCAGCTTTATTTTTATGAATTACATGCTTTTTTGCCGCTTTGTCAACTCGAGAATAAAATTGATTAAGCAACTGTTTTAAATTTCCTTGTTTTTTTTTGATTTTTTTTATTAATTCCTTGTATGCTTTAATATAAAAAGCATTCTCCGCTGTCCTTTTCCTATCTTTTCTCATTTTCTTTATGGCTGATTTAATAATCGGCATTATTTTTTTCTCCCTCCTTTCTAAATTAATTTGTAATTAGAAATTAAATTTCGTATTCTTTTTCAAAAATTCTCTCTCCATAGCCTCCATTAAACTTTAAAGTTAATTTGATCTTGCCCATCACCTCATGATAAACACACGTTCCCGAAGAGCATGTTCCCAGTGTTATTTTTTTTTGATAGCTTTTTTTATTTTTCACTTCCGCCGTCCCAATCACTCCTTGAAAACCTTGTTTGGCAGTCTGATATGACAACTCATAATCTATTGTTTGGGTTTCTGGTGGAATATTTTCAATTGTCAACATCACTTCTTTTCCAACTTGCAAACTAATTAAATCCACTTTAACTGAATTGTCAACAGTGGGAATTACTACCTCAGTGGGAGAAACGGGCAAGGATATATTTTTAACATTGCTTTTTCTTGTCAATAACCAATAACTAATAACGAATAACAAAATTAACGCCATTATGCCAAAATAGAGATGTTTTTTTTCTAATTTCATAATTTTTCTTTGAAAAAACTATTAAGATTTTCTATTGTTACTCGTATTTGTTTGGTTGTATCTCGATCGCGAACAGTTACTGTTTTATCTTCAAGGGTGGCAAAATCTATGGTAACACAAAAGGGAGTGCCGATTTCATCTTGAGCATAGTATCTTTTTCCGATGTTCCCTCGGTCATCCCAGGCGACGGAAAAACCATTTGATTTAAGACTGTGATAAACTTTCCAGGCCTCGCCTACAAGCTCTTCCTTGTTGGCAAGAAGAGGGAATATCGCTATTTTCACTGGCGCCAATTTTGGATGAAGTTTTAAAATTACTCTCTCTTTCTCTTCATGATAAGCATCAATCAAGAAAAAAAGAAAAGATCTATCAACTCCCCCTGATGTTTCAATTACCCAAGGAGTATATTCATCGCCTGTTTCTTGATCTTTGTAAGTTAAATTATGCCGAGAGAGATCCCAATCCGCTCGATGATGAATACCTTCAAATTCACTCCAACCAAAAGGGGCTTTATATTCAATATCAAAAGCGGCTCTGGCATAATGAGCTCGCTCGTCTTCTTTATGCTCTCTCAATCGCAGGTTTTCTTTTCTTATTCCCAAAGATATATACCAATTCATTCTTTCTTTCCTCCAGTAATCAAACCATTTCTCTGCTTCTTTTTCGTCGGGCTTAATAAAAAACTCCAACTCCATTTGTTCAAACTCTCGTGAGCGATAAGTAAAATTCCCCGGTGTGATTTCATTGCGAAAAGCCTTACCAATCTGAGCTATTCCAAAGGGAATTTTTAGCCTCGTTGAATCAACCACATTTTTGAAATTAACAAAAACTCCCTGGGTAATTTCACCTCGAAGATAAGCTTTTTGCTTTGGCTCTGTTACTCCTAAAAAAACCTCTGTTAAAAGATTAAATTTTTTAGGGTCAGTAAAGTTATCCTTTTGTCCACAATTTGGACAAATTCCATTATCTATTTTATCGGCACGGAAGCGGTTGTGACAAGTTTTGCATTCAACTAAAGGGTCAGTAAAGGCGGCCACATGACCGGAAGCCTCCCAAACTTTTGGATTCATGATAATTGAGGCATCAATACCAACAACATCATCTCTTTGATAAACCATACTCTTCCACCACTCTCTTTTAATATTATTTTTAAGCTCCACCCCAAGAGGCCCATAATCCCACAACCCCCCTATCCCTCCATAAATTTGCGAGGAAGGATAAATAAATCCTCGTCTTTTACACAAAGCGACAATTTTCTCCATCGCTACCATATTTAAACTATTATAAAACAAAAAACTCCTTTTATATCGCCAAAATTAATCTATATTCTATTTTATACCACGACGGCGATCGCTTGGAATGTAGATTTGAAGTTGATGTCGTAGATTTCCATGCGGTGGCGTTGGTTTTTATGATACATTGATTACAAAATTCCCAATAATGTCACTTAAGACCAAAGCCACCAAGCCGACTTCTGTTACCTTTCCTATTTTACATTAATGAAGGAATTTTTTCCTGAAGAAGTTCCTCAATATAAAACTTAATTTCATCAAAATGCTTTTCCTTTGTTAAATAACCAAGAAAAATTAAAGTTTTGTTTAAATATTTTGTTAAGATTGATTTTTTGTTAGCAATGGATTTTGATAAATCAATCAAAAATTTTTTTGTCAACTGATAAACTAATAACTCTTTTTGGTTTTCCGGTAATAATCTATCTAAAACAAAAAAAAATAAATATAGATCTTTTATTTTTTGCTGATTATCTTTTATTTGGGAAAACCCGGAAATAAGCTGACTCTCTTGCAAATAAAATCGATCATCTTTTTTATAAATTAATACCTTAATCAGATTGCCTGTTTGGATATGAGACAACCGTCGGCTGGTGATTTTCTTAATCCCAAAAGCGACCACATTTAATCGACCGTACTTTTCGGTAAAAAGTGTGATAATGATATCTTTATTTAGAAGATTTCTTTTCTTTAAAACTATCGCCTCTGTTTTTAAAATTCGCCTCATAAAAACTACTTACTCTCGCTTAAATTCCTGATCAAAATTAAAAATATCATCGTAAATCTTTTTTCCGTCAATCTCAATTTTTAACTTTTGATTGCTTGTTCCGGGTTGTTTTTGAATCAAGAGTCGATAATTTTTTGCCTGAACAGTTGAAGGCAGAATATAGGTAATATCAACCTTAGCTTTCCCTTGGGTGGGCACTTCTAAATATCCTTCAAAAACAGTTTTTCCTAAATCATCAAAGGTGACAACTTTTTTTAAAGATCCTTTAAATTCAACAAGCGTTGATCCTTTGGGAACATAAACTCTTATCCAATTTCTCAGCGTGGCATTAAGACACAACCCTCCCCGCTCAAGATTACAATCAGAATGAGGATAGGGATTGCGATATTCAACTGTTACTTGACGACTGATTTTCCCGTTATCGTTAGTTTTTGTTTTTGAGATAATTGTTTCGGAAACAAACATATTTGATTTAGCGCCGGCAAAATTTACATTATTAATATGTAAAAAGTCTCCCTGATAATCTCTTATTCTCCCGGCAAAATTAAGCTTCTCCACCGCCTGCTGAATATCGGAATCAACAAAATATAACAAAATGTGTTTTTCTTTTAAATTTTGAAACATCTGTTGAGCTAAAGTTCCCCAATATTTTGAGGGAGAAAATCCTAAGGCTTTGTAAAACAAAACATACATCAAATCACCTAAAATTCCTTTTCTGTTCTCTCGGATATAGGGAGTTGGTCTATCAACTATATCAAAAAGGCGATATAAAACCTGGGGACAATCACAGCGGGGATCTTTTTTAGCTGAAAAAACAATACCATCAGCCTCAGTGTCACCAAAAATGGTTAACATATCAACTAAAACCTTAGAATCAACGGCGATAATACCATCATAATTGACTCTTTTACTACTTTTTTTATAGAGTGAATTGAAAAGCTCAATGGAAGTGGGAAAATCTGGAGATAAATTGCTATCGCGCAGATTCAAAGTGTAAACTCCTTTGTGATAAGTGGCAATTTCCCGGGGCGCTGGTGGATGAGTGGAGATACTTTCATCTAAAGAATAAATGTCCTCGGAGGTAACAATTCTAATTTTTCCATCTTTGACTTTGAAAATTGCATATGAGGTTAAAAATCCCCCTGTCGCCCGCAGTTCTTTATCATTTTGAAAAAGAATAAGATAAGTTTTTTCTTTATCTTTTCCTAAAATTTCTGGTAATTTTTTCACAAGGGGTTTAGCGTCAACAAAAAGGGAAGTTAAACTTAAAACCTGCTCTTTGATATTTTCGATTTTTTCTCGAACGACAATTCTCCCTATTTTTTTTGGATATCGTTTTGGGTTAATTTTATCCATCCTTACTTGAGCTTTTTCTATATCGGCGGAAATTTGATCTATTTTGCTTAAAACTTTGTCCAAAGTCAGAACTGCTGTTTGTAATCTTTCCTCGGCAGAACGCTCAACAAAAGAAGCGGTTCCCTTCTTAAAACCAATCAAATCAGCATATGGCTCAATCGCCTTAGCAGTCTTTTGAGCCGCCTCAAGCAAAAATTCTCCTGCCTCCACCCCATTTTTAAAATCAGCCACATAGGGGATAAAGGAAGCCCAGTAGACAGTTTTCGCCTCTTTTTTAAAATCATTATATTTATTAACAAATTCATCTATTTTTTTATTTAAAAGATCAATGTCATTAGCAGAAAAAGCCTGTTTTAACTCCTTTGCGGAAGCAATTACTATCCTTGCTTTTCCTTTAATTTTTATAATTGGACGATAGACAAGAAAATAACCTAATAAAATTAGAATAATTAATATAAAAATAAATTTTGGTTTTTTCATTTTTAATTTTTAATTTTTAATTGTTAATTGTTAATTGTTAACTTATTAAACCGCTCCTTTTCCACTAATCATCACCAGCGGGGTTTTAAGAATAATTTTTAAATCCTGCCATAAAGACATATTATCTACATATTTTGCATCAAGAGCAATCCGTTTGTCAAAATCAATCTCACTTCTTCCGGAAACTTGCCAAAGACCTGTAATTCCCGGTTTGACGGAAAGAACCTTTTTAATAAGTTTTCTGGTGTAAGGAAATTTTTTAAGCTGATTTTTCAGTTCATCAGGATAATAGGCTCGCGGTCCAACCAAACTCATCTCTCCTTTTAAGACATTAATAAGTTGAGGTATTTCATCAATTGAATGTTTACGGATAAATTTTCCCACTCTTGTTACCCGCGGGTCATTTTTTAATTTATAATTTCCTCTTTTATATTCTTGAAAAAGAGCACGAAAGCGAGAATCAGTGCGAAGTAAATAATGGGCATTAACAATCATCGAGCGAAATTTATACATTTTAAATTTCCGACCATTTTGGCCTACTCTTTCCGGAACATCAGCTAAAATTGAACCTGGTGAGTCAAGTTTAATTAGGATTGCTGTTATAAGACAAATTGGAGAAAAGATTATTAGCAAAAAAAAGGATAAAAATACATCAAGTGGTCT
>JBKBJJ010000016.1:0-10019 GCA_046293855.1 Microgenomates group bacterium
TTATCTGAAGATGGTTTTTATATCTTTTATAAGTAATTAACCCAATTATTTTCCCTTTATCGCCAACAATAAAACCTGAAAGACGATGAGGATAAAAAACTTTTCCATTATAAACAATCTTCTCCGATCCCCAATGTTTTTTTACAAAATCTTTAATCTGAAGTCTATATGTTTTCCCAATCCGGCTTATTATAAATTTAAAATCACCCCTGTTCATAATAATTTAATGATTAAATTAATTCTTTTACCCTCTCCCAACATTCCTTCTTCCCTAAAATCTCCATTGATTCGTTCAAAGGTGGTGAGATTTTTTTGCCGGTGATGACAACCCGAAGAATCATAAAAAAATCTCCTGTTTTAATCCCCTCTTTTTTTGCTAACCCCTGCATCTTTTGGCCAATAATATCAGCCCTCCAATCTTTAATCTCCTTAAAAGCTTCAAAAATTTTCCATAATAAACTTTTTTTATCCGACAAATCCACCGCCAAACTTTTTGGCCGTTCAAAGAAAAACTGACAATAAAACCAATAATCAGAAAGTTTTTTAATTCGCTCTTTCACTAAAGGAATTGTCTTTTCAACTAAATCTTCTGGTAATTTTTTATTATGATATTTTTCGTAATAATTTAAGATTTGAGTTTTAAGTTTTGAGTTGTGAGTTCGGCGAATATATTCTCCATTCATCCACTCAAGCTTCACCGGATCAAAAGCAGGACCTACTACCTGTACATCTTTTAAATCAAAAACCTCAATAAACTCCTGGAGGGAAAAAATTTCTTTTTGGCTAGGATAAGACCAGCCCATCAGTGCCAGGTAATTTAAAACTGCCCAAGGAAGATATCCTTGTTTTAGATACCAAGAGGCCCAGACGGGATTTTTTCTTTTGGAAAGTTTTGAGCGGTCGGGATTGCGAAGAATCGGCAAGTGACAAAATACCGGTTTTTCCCAACCAAAAGCCTCATACAAAAGAATGTGTTTTGGTGTTGAAGATAACCATTCCTCTGCCCTTATTACATGAGAAATTTTCATTAAATAATCATCAACGACCACGGCCAAATGATAGGTTGGGTAACCGTCGGATTTAATCAAAACTTGATCATCAATATTATTGGAATCAAACTGAATCTTTCCTCGCAGCAAATCCTCAACCACAATTTTTTTATCTCTTGCGATTTTTAACCTAATAACATATGAAATATTTTTTTTCCTAATATCCAATATCGAATATCCAATATCCCGACATTTTCCATCATATCGAGGAATTTGTTTTTTAGCTATCTGTTTTTTTCGAAGCTCCTCCAACCTTTCTTTAGGGCAAGTGCAATAATAAGCAAAGCCCTTTTCAACCAGCTGATGAGCATATTTTTGGTAAACCTCCAAACGCTCTGATTGACGATATGGAGCAAAGGGACCACCTTTTTCCGGATCCTCATCTGGCTCTAATCCAAAATCTCTTAAAGTTTTCAAGATTTGCTCTTCTGCTTGTGGGACTAATCTTTGCCTGTCGGTATCTTCAATCCGGACAATAAACTTCCCACCATTTTTCTTCGCCCAAACATAATTAATTAAAGCAGTATATAAGTTGCCAATATGCAAATCCTCACCAGTTGGCGAGGGAGCAATTCGTGTCCTTACTGTCATATAAAAATTATATAATATCTTTCATGATTTCTAAATTTAAATTCTGCCCAAATTGTAAAGGTAAACTAAAAAAAATTGGTCTTCGCTTACTTGATTGTCAATCATGCGGTTTTCATTTTTATCTTAATCCCTGTCCAACTAATGCTTTAATTATTGAAAACAACAAAGGAGAGATTCTTCTTGTTAAAAGAAAATTACCTCCTAAAAAAAACTTTTGGGATTTACCCGGTGGTTTTTTAGATTTTAAAGAAACAATTAAGGAGTCTTTAATCCGCGAAGTTAAAGAAGAACTTAATATAAATCTTAAAAATTTTACCTTTAATTATTTAGGTTCCTTTTTTGATCGATATTTTTATAAAGGAATTAATTACCATACCATTTGCTTTATTTTTTATACAAAAATTAAACAAAAATTAACCTTTAAACCACGAGATGACGTTTCTGAAATTAAATTTCTTCCAAAAGATAAAATTCCCTGGGAAAAAATTGCCTTTGATGGCATAAAAAAAGCCTTGAAAGATTATATTTTTAAAGTGTCAGCAGGATCCATTTAACCTGGCAGGTTAAAAAGACTGACAGAGGGCTAAAAAAAATTATCTTCTTTTGAGCAATTTTACTAAACCAAAAAATCCAAAAAATGAGGGAAAAAGAAAAATATTTAAATATTTAAAGATATCTTTTTGTCCTTCAGGCAAATCTGGCAATGGGTAAAAACCAATGGCTCTTTGTCTTATCCCAGATAAAGCCCCTCCTGAGGCTAAATCATTAAGGATGTTGAGAACAAAATCAAGATTATCACTTCCCCGAGTTAAATACCGCTCCAAAATAAATCTTGAGGATGGGATCACCACCATCTCTCCTTTTTGAGAAATTTTTACTTTTGCCGCTAAAATAAATTGTTTCAAATCTTTTTGACTTGGTTGAGGGATTGATTGCGGATCCAAAATAAATCCTGCCGAACCGGTTGCTTCTTTTTGCTCCCATGACTTTTTCGTTGAATAAACCAAAGGAGTTTTTTTTAACTTAATTCCGCCCACTAAATCAAGCGATGAAACCCAAGGATAAGTTAGTTGGTTAATATTGGAAAAATACGACTGGTTATTATTAAAGATATTCGTTTTCAACCAAAAAGGATAAGGAGTTAAAAATTGGACCAATTGGTTGCCAAAATTAACTAGCTCAGCCGAGGTTGAAAGAACAAGATTTTTATTAAGTTTAATCCCGTTTTTTTCAAGAAGTGAAAAAAGATTATGGTTGGCAGGTGTTGTCAAAAGATTTTCTCCCACCCAAACACCATCAACAAAAAAGATCGCTTTTCCTCCCTCATTCAAATATTTTTGAATTTTATCTATCTCCTCTTGTGAATAATTTTTTTTGTTATTGTCAAAAATTAATAAAGTGGCATAATTTTTGTCAAACTCATCTGTGATAAACTGCAAATCAAATTGCTGGCCGGCAATTTTTTTGAAGGTAAACAATGGATCATCTTGTTGAAAAAAAACTTGCTCTTGCCCAATTACTCCAATCTTTGGCAGATCTTTTTTTGAAAGTTTATAAATTGTTGATGTAATATTGTATTCTAAACTTTCAATGTCAGTTACTTGAGGAATAATCTCTTTTTTATCTTTATAGGAAAAAACTATCCCAAAATAAGCATTAGATAAAGCGTACTTATTTTTCTCAAGCTGGGAAAATTGCAGTTGAGGTAAACCTTCTTTTTGGGCTTCTTCTTTAGCCTTGCTATCTTTTGATGGATCAAGAATTTTAAGATCAATTTTCCCTCTTGCCACTCTTTTGTATTCCTCTAAAAAATCTAAAACATCTCTTTTTAAAGGAAGAAGTCTTGATGGCAGATCAGAGGAAACAAAAAATTTTATCTGCGCGCTCTTTTCTAAACTTTTTAAAATTTTTTTAGTGGAGGAGGAGAGAGTATAAACACCACCGGCAGATAAATCTAATTTTAACGGTAAAAAGGAAACCAACCAATTAGAAACAAAAAAAACACCAAATAAAAGTGGAACAAATATTTTTTTAATCACGGTTTTTTAGCAAAAATGTATTAATGAGTAAAAATATTGTTGTTGCGCTTAAAAAATAAAAAAGACCGCGGCCGTCAACCAGCCCTTTTTGAAAACTTAACAAATGATATGAAGGACTAAAATAAGCTAAAAAATCACGGATAAATCGTGGCAGCGTGCTGGCAAAAAAATCTCCACCTAAAACAAGAAGAATAAAAATAACAATTGCCGATGACAAAAATGCCACCACTTGATTTTTTGTCATCAATGAAAAAATCATTGAAAGACTAACCATCATCATTGAAAAAAATACCAACCCCAAATAACCAACAAAAACCTCCGGCAGATAAATTTTTGTGAGAAAAATCAAAGATAAGGGAAGAGATAAAGTTAAAATTAAGGCGATCACAACCATGGTTATCAAGGAAAGAAATTTTGCCAAAACAATCTGCTCTTCTTTAACTGGCAAAGTTAAAAGCACTTCTAAAGTATTAATTCGCTTTTCCTCAGAAAATATCCTCATCGAAGATGCCGGCACAAAAACCATCAAAAGCCAAGGAGCAATCTCAAAAAAACTCCTCATTGAAGCCACTCCAACAGCAAAAATATCTTTAACAAAAAGAAAGTTGGCAAAGACGGCAAAAACAATAACAATGATATAACCTACTGGATTGTTAAGATAATAATTAATTTCTTTTTTATACAAAGTTTTCATAAATTTTATTTATTTATTAATTTTGCAAGCGATTTATTAAAACTTTCCAAATAACGAATAACTAATAACGAATAACGTATAATGATTATTTAACTACTTTCTTGAACAGTTTCTCAACTCCCCCTCTTCCTTTCGGTTTTACCCCGTCATAAACAATTCTCCCTTTATTAATAATAATCAACCGATTAGCAATATCTTCAACTTCCGATAAGATGTGAGTGGAAAAAATGATTGTTTTCTTTTTAGCTTGCTTTTTAATAAAAGCGCGGATTTTCCCCTGCTCTAAAGGATCAAGACCAGAGGTTGGTTCATCTAAAATCAAAATCTTTGGATTACCAAATAAAGCTGCCGCCAATCCCACTCTTTGTTTGAAACCGCGTGATAGCTCCTCAATTTTTTGCGACAAAACTTCATCCAAACCTACCTGACTAATAATCTCTTGGCTGTTGTTTTCTTTTTTCAATTGGGCAATAAACTGAAGGTATTCGGCAACTTTCATCTCTTGGTATAAAGGATTATTCTCAGGTAAATAACCCACTTTCTCCAAAACCTTAATTCTTTCTTTTATTGGGTCTGCTCCATCAACTTTTATCTCCCCCTCTGTTGGTTTAAGATAGCCCAGTATTAAACGCATTGTCGTTGTTTTTCCAGCCCCATTTGGCCCAACAAAACCAATTATTTCTCCCTCTTTTGCTTTAAATGAAATTTTATCAACGGCGATTTTATCGGCAAATTTTTTTGAAACCTGATGAAGATAAATCATAAAAATATAGTTTATATTTTATAACAAAAAAAATACAAGAGAGTCAACTTTTAAGTAAGTTTACACCCCCGAGGTGGAGTAGGTTTACTCCAAAAACATAAATAACAAAAATTTGTCAAGAGGAAAGTTTTCTTATTCTAACACCATTTAAAAATTTATAAAAAATATATAAAAAATAGGGTGTTATAATAGGCTAAAATGAGAATTGCTTTAATCCAATTTGAGGTTAGAATAAAACAAGAATTAAAGAACGTCTTAAGAAAAGTTAACGTTTTTATCAATGAAGCGGTTAAAAATAAGTGTCAGCTTATCTGTTTTCCTGAAGACTTTCTATATGGCCCCTTTGATTATTACCAAAAAAATGAAATCGATAAAATTTTAAGAAATAATCAAACAGTTATTAAATTTTTTTCAAAAAAAGCAAAAGATAAAAATATTCACATTATTGCTGGCACTACTATTAGAAGATTTAAAGATAAACTTTTCAATAGTTGTTTAGTTTTTGACAAAAAAGGAAAAATCGTTTATGTCCACAATAAACAAAAACTAGTTCCTTATGGTTTTGAAAAGAAAAATATAACTTCAGGAATAAATAAAATTAAGCCATTTGTTATTAGTGGAACAAAATGCGGAGTTTTAATTTGCCGGGAGCTTTTTTATCCATCTCTTTTCCAGAAGTTAAGAAAACAAGGAGTGGAGATAATTTTTATTCCTGCTTTTTGGTCAAAAAGATCAAATGATTACCTCAATCATAAACTTAATAATCGTTTTAATTTTTCAACCGAAGCGCGAGCAGTTGACATCTTATGCCAAGCAAGAAGTGTTGAAAATGAAGTTTGTCTATGTTTTGTCAATGCTTGTGGCAATTTAAAAGATGAAAATAATTTTGATGTTCTTTTAGGTCGAACTCAAGTTTGTTATCCTTTTTACGGATCAATCAAAAAACTAAATCAAAACAAAGAGGAAATGATTATTTTTGAGTATAACAAATCTTTAGTTGATGATGCGAGAAAAGCTTATCAAATTTTTAAAAATTAACACTCACCACACTCTTCTTCATCTTGACAACAGGAGCATTTGCTTAAAGCTTTAAAAAAATTTTCCTCAACTTTTTCCCACTCTACATTATCAAAAAATGCATCAATGTATCCTGCCCGATTTACTCCATAATCGATAAAATAAGCGTGCTCATAAGTATCTAAAGCTAAAATTGGCACAGCATACCAAACGGGAAAAGTATTTTGAGCATCACCCAAATAATTAAAAAGCCGCCCCTCTTTTTCATTCCACGCCGTCCAGACCCAACCGCGAGCAGAAATGCCTGTTGCTTTTAAATCTTTTTTATAAGCCTCAAATGAACCAAAGTCTTTTTCTATCTGTTTTAATAAGGTGCCGTCTGGTATCTGGCCTTCGCCTCCTAAATGATCAAAATAGATCTCATGATTAACTATTCCTCCCCAGGCAAAAGTTAACTCAACTTTTAACTCGCGAATAAGAGAGTATGTTTGATTGGCTTTGGAAAAATCATCATCAGTCAAAGCCGCCAATTTCTCTTGAATCTCATTGTATTTAGCAACATATCCCTGATAAAGCTTTAAATGCTCCTCAACTGTCTTTTTAGAAATCCCCTTCATATTAAAAATTTTTTCAGAAAATTTTTTTGGTTCAAGTTTGATAAATTTCATAATTATTTAAATTTAATTTATAAATTAAAATTGATTTTTTTCTTTAACTATGATAAAAATTGTGATAGTTTAATTAAATAAAATTTATAGATAATTGTCAAGTCTATTTTTCTTTATAGTCAAAATTTATGCTCACTACTTTTATCATTGCCTTAAGAGAATATTTGGAAGCATTTTTAATCATTGGGGTTTTTTTGGGGATATCGAAAAAATTAAAGATTAGAAAAGAAAAAGAGATACTTCTTGCCTCCTTTATTGGTATTTTAATATCAATAATTCTTCCCTTGTTTGCTTTTTATTTTAGTGATTTAGCCTCAAAAGTCTTAACCAAAAAAAATAGTGAGATTCTTGAGGGGTATCTTTTAATTTTCTCGGGGGGTTTTATCTCCTATGTTATCTTTTCTCTTCACAAAACTATTCATCAGGTAACTGACAAAAATCTTATTAAAGCTCATTCAAAAATGAAAGACAATCTTTTTGATCTTTCTCTTTTTCTTTTAATTGTCTTTTTTATTGTTCGTGAAGGTTTTGAAATCGCTCTTTTTACCGCCACCACCTCTCTTTTTTCCTCTTTTTCTCAAAATCTTGCCGGTTTAATTTTGGCTTTTTTTACCTCGCTTATTTTCAGTTTACTAATTTACGCCTCCTTCCTAAAAATCTCTTTTTCCAAAATCTATAAACTCACTGAATGGATGATTCTTTTTTTGGGGGCGGCGATGATTGTCAACGGTGTTAATGAAATTCTGGAGGGTTATTTTAGACTGAAAATTAGCCATTTTTTGCCAATAAAAATTCTTTTTCTGCCTGAAAAATCAACATTTATCGGTCATTTACTTAAAAATTTATTCGGAATTCAGAGGGATTTTAGTTTAGTAAGCATATTAATAATTTTTTCTTATATCTTTACCATTAAAAAAATCTTTTTTTCAAAAAAGTAAATTTAACAAATCATCTCTTCTCTTCACCGTCTCCTCCCAAGCTTTTTTTATCCGCCACTTTTCAATCTCTTTGTGATTACCAGAGAGTAAAACTTTAGGAACTTTCCAACCTTTAAACTCCTCCGGCCTGGTATATTGAGGATATTCTAAAAGCTTAACTTTTTTAACTTTTTTCTCTTTTAATTTTTTTAAAATATCATTTTCGCCGATCATTGAAATTAAATAATCGATCTCATATTCAGAAAAACTTTCTTTCTCAGTTGCCTCTTTGTCTAAAACCCCCGGAATTAATCTTACCACTGAATCAGAAATTGCCGCCGCCGTGATCTCTCCCCCGGTCATGACAAAATCTCCCATTGACACCTCCTCATCAATAAAATTTCTCACCCTCTCATCCACCCCCTCGTAATGCCCGGCAATGATTACTAAATGATTTAACTTTGAGTATTCAACTGCTTTTTTTTGAGTAAAAACTTTACCTTTTGGAGAAGTTAAAATAATTTTTGAATTTTCATTTGTCATTTTGAGATTTGCCCCGCTCCTCGCGAAGGGCGGGGCTGATTTTTTATTTTTGAATTTTTTGAAAATTGAAAATTGAAAATTGAAAATTTGAGATAATGCTTTATAAACCACATCAACCCTAATTATCATTCCCTTTCCTCCTCCATACACTCGATCATCAACTGAACCGCGCTTATCGTAGGCAAAATCACGAAGGTTAACTATATCAATCTCAACTAACTTTTTGTCAACTGCTTTTTTGACGATACTTTCATTAAAAAAAGAAGAGATCATTTTGGGAAAAAGAGTGATGAGTGAGATTTTCATATCAATAATTATAAACTATCATCGATATACACTATAAATTGTTTACTTTAATCTATTTTCTTGTCATCGTCCAACGAATACGGTAATTCATAAAAATATTTTTGTCAAGGAAGAGTTAAGAAGAGATGCCCACTCTACAGTTTTAATTACATCAATGGTAAAAAAAATAGGTCAGAAACTGTAAATTCAAAGATGATGGTATGCTCTCTTGAAAAAAACTACGTTTTAGACTACAATTAATTTTACTATAAATAATACATCTATGTTTAACCCTCAAACATATAACACCACCGATATTCGCTTTCGACTGGGAAAAATTCTCAACCAGCTGGAGAGAATAAAACAACCTATTCTTATTATTTCTCGCTCAAAACCTAAAGCCTGGCTTTATCCTTATGACAAGGTCTCTTCCCCCGAAGATCTTTTTGAAAAATGGAAGAAACAAGCTCTACCTAAATATCAAAAAATTAAAGCCAAACAATTAATTACTCTTATACGCCAAGATCGGGAAAGAAGTTAAAATTATATGAAAAATGTTGTTTTTGATACTTCTGTCGCCATTAAGTGGTTTTTCCCAGAAAAAGGGAAAAATAAAGCCGACGATTTGAAAAGCTCTCATCTCCAAGGAAAAATCTCTCTTTGCACCCGGGAGCTGTTTTTATATGAATTTACTTCTGCTTTAAAAAATTACAAATTGGTAAGAATTGAGGAAAAAGATTTCCTTTTGGCTATTTCTGCTCTCCGTTTTTTAAAATTAAAAATTTATCCTCTCGAATATGATGAACTTAAAGAACTCTTCTCCATTTCTCACAAGCTGCAAATTTCAATCTATGATGCTTCTTTTTTATCTTTAGCTAAGAAATTAAAAGCTCCTCTTTATACGGCGGATAAAAAGTTGTATCAAAAAGGGGAAACTTTCGTCCATACTTTTTTTGTTTAAGATATAGTCCCTGATCCGAAGCGCAAGGAGGAGGAGTTGAAAAGGTGAAGATTTAAAAATTATCAAATAATCTCAAATTTTTGCCACTTAAATATTGTTGTTTTTAAGTGATTGGAGAATATAAACGTAATACACAAGTAAGCCCGGAGAGACTCGAACTCTCAACCAACAGCTTAAAAGCCCTCCGACTCGAAGGGTCTGCCAGTTGGGCTTGATTTAAAATAACTTGATAACATTTTTTTTATTACTTCATGACCTCTTCCTGATTTATAAAACTTTTCTTTATTTTTAGCATCTTCTTCGTTTAAAAAAGCCTCGTAATAAATTAATTTTAGCGGTCTTCTGTTTTTTGTTGAATGATTTAAGCCTAAATTATGATTTTCAAGACTATTTTTTAAATTAGAACTAAAACCCATATAAAGATTGTTGTTTTTAAGTGATTGGAGAATATAAACGTAATACACAAGTGAGCCCGGAGAGACTCGAACTCTC
>JBKBJJ010000017.1:0-9956 GCA_046293855.1 Microgenomates group bacterium
GCTAACAGGTTTTGACGCGCCAATACTTTATGCGATTTATCTTGATAAACCGATGAATGATCATGCCTTTTTGCAGGCAATCGCCCGAGTAAATAGACCAATGGCTGGTAAAGAGTTTCATAATCCAAAAACGACAGGATTAATTGTTGATTTTGTTGGTATTTTTGAAAAACTTGAAAGGGCATTGCGATTTGATTCAGTCAATATTGAGGGAGCAATTATTGATTTAGAGAAAATAAAACAAGATTTTGTGAATTTACTTAATTCTGGCAGAAAATATTTAGAAATTGTTGGCAAAAAAATTGACGATAAAGCAGTGGAACTCGTTGTTGAATATTTTACTGAGCGGGCAAACCGAAAAGAATTTTTAAACTTGTATCGAGAGTTAGAGCAGAAATATGAAATAATTGCTCCGGATACATTTTTGCGACCATATCTTGAAGAGTATTTTTTACTCTCAGGAATTTACAAAATTTTGAGAACTCATTTTGTTCCAAAAATTAATCAAGGATTATTAAGAAAAACCATTCAGCTTATTCGCGAAAAAGCGGAGGTTGTTGGTATTGAACGAACACTGCCTTTATATCCGATTGATAAACGAACAATTCAACTTATTCAGGAAGACAGTTCGCCTGAGAGATTGAAAATCATTAAAATTCACAGATCCGTAATGATGCTCATTGATGATGAAGGCAAAAAAGAGCCATTTTTACTTCTTTTTCGCGAGCGTTTAGAAAAAATTCTTGAAGAATTTGAAAATCGTCAGATTGGCACTAAAGAAACACTCAAAAAGTTTGAACAACTTATTGAAGAGATTAATCAAGCAAGGGTTGAAAAAGAAAGATTAAAAATGGACGGTGAGCATTTTGCAATCTATTGGGTTTTAAGCGATTCGGTAAAAGACGAAAACCAAAGAAAAGAAAAAGCCGAATCGTTAACACAGCTTTTTAGAGAATATATTGCCTGGAGAGAAAATCCTGAAATAGGTCACGAACTTCGCCGAAGAGCTTTCGCGGTTTTATATTCAGCAACCGGCACTTCTGAAAAATCATTAGAAAAAATGAATCAAATTTTCCAGTTAGAATCATAAATTTATAAAGAAATTTATAATAGGAATAGGTAGAAGGGGTGATATTGATTTGTTTAGAGAGGCGATGCAAAAACTTTAATCAAATCCAATGCTTTTAAAAATTGATTTGTGGTGGTCTGATAAATGAAAATCATTGACCGCTAATTGAAAAAATTGCTACATATTTGAATTTATATTTTAGCGAAGATGAAGAAATAAAGATAATACACGAAAAATTAAAAGGTTCATTAAAAATTTGGCATGATTTTATAGTAGAAATACCAATAAGGAAGAATTTTTCTTTTAAAAGTAAAATATCAGAAATACCCGAATTAAATTTAACAGAGATTAAAGAAAATATTGAAAATTTAATAAAAATAATTGCCAAGAGATAAACTTATGCTCTACGAAATTTTTAATTCATTAAAAAATTATGCCAAAAGAAGAATTTAAAAAGGGTGAAATTATAATTTATAAATCCAAAGATGGACCACAATTAGAGGTTCGTCTTGAAGAGGAAACTGTTTGGCTTACACAAAAACAGATGGCTTTGCTTTTTGACAAAGGAATACCAACTATTAATGAGCATATAAGAAATATTTTTAAGGAAGGCGAATTAAAGGAGGATTCAGTTATTCGGAAATTCCGAATAACTGCTGCTGATGGTAAAACCTATGAAACAAACTTTTATAATCTTGATGTCATTATATCTGTGGGCTATAGAGTTAAGTCTTTGCGAGGCACGCAATTTCGTATCTGGGCGACAAAAACATTAAAAGATCATCTAATAAAAGGTTATACCATAAATCAAAAACGACTTTTACAGGCAACAAATCAATTAAAAGAACTGCAAAATACAATTTCTTTTTTACAAGAAAAATCAAAACACGAGTTACTTGTTGGACAAGGGCAGGAAATTTTAAGTTTACTTGCCAATTATTCAAAAACATTAACGCTTTTAGAGCAATATGATAAAAGAAAACTGCCGTTAGCTAGAAAGACAAAAGGAAAATTTGTTTTAAAATATAGCGAAGCAAAAAGAATTATCCAAGAAATTAAAAAGGACTTAATCGCTAAAAAAGAAGCAAGCGATTTATTTGGACAAGAATTTGGAGAAAGATTTAAGACAATTTTGGACAGTATCTATCAAGGCTTTGATAAAAAAGAACTTTATCCATCACTTGAAGAAAAAGCGGCCCATCTTTTGTATTTTGTAATAAAAGATCATCCGTTTGTTGACGGGAATAAAAGAATTGCTTCATTTTTGTTTATCTATTTTTTTAGATAAGAATAGTTACCTTTATCGTCAATCAGGCGAACGAAAAATAAATGATAATGCTTTAGTTGCTTTATCTCTTTTAATTGCTATAAGCGACCCAAAAGATAAGGAGATTTTAATAAAAATTATCACCAATCTTTTAATAAGATAATATGCTCTACGAAACTTTTAATTCATTTAGAAAAGATTTTTTTTACTTCACGAATTGATCCAGAAATAGTTCAAAATCTTAATCCGATGAAAAAATCCACTTCGGAGGTGGAATGAATCTGCACCACTTTGGTAGGTCGCGGATTTAGATTAAAGATGAAATACCTTTTTCACCTTTAGGGTAAAATAGTAGAGCAAAACAGTTTCGTCCCCTTGAGTTTTTATTTATCTTCCTTATTATATTTTTTTTAAACTTTTACACAAGTTTTCAAATAAGTGTCTTTCATAAACGTTCTTTAAGTCATTTATTCTTAACATACCGAGCAAAATTTTGCTTTCTTTTCCCTTCTGGCAGGATTTAGGTTTTTGAGGTTTTTTTGGTGGGAGATAAATATTTTACCTAATTAAATCAATTTCTTTTTAAATCATTCTATTTTCTAAAGCGGGGTGGTTGGCGGTGTTTTTTTGCTATTTGGCCCTTGCCAGCTATATGGTAGACTCATATAAGGAGGTTCTTCTTGGGTATATTGGGTATAAATTGGATTACCGTCTGGATCAACACCAATTATCCTACGAATTTCATCAGGAGATATTTCGCCTCTGGCTACCTTCTCCGCATAAGCTTCTGGCCCATATTTTTTACCTCCCATAAATGCCCTTCGAGTTACTTCTGGAGTCATACGGTAGTGGATATCTGCTTTCTTTTCCCATATTTTACGAATTATAACATATTTTAATTTTTTTATGTTTAGGTTTTTCTTGCATTAAGAGATGATAAAAATTCTGATGCTAATACTGGCTCGTTTGGCAATTGTTTTTCCTCTGGCAGTGTTTTATCTAAAATTTCCAAAATTGTTTTCATGGTTTCGTCAGTAATTCCTAATTGTGCCGGCCTTAATCTTGTAAAATTATAAAAAAAATAGGGATTTATCTGCGCATTAGGGTTTTCACTAATAAGCTCTTCTATCAATCCTTCAATCATATTTGGATTTTCATTAAAAAGCCCGTTGCCTATCTGATCAAAAAATCTCATTGAAACTGCAAAAGGGCTCTCTTTATTATCTGGATTAAATTTTGTTTCATTTATGAGATGTTTGGCAAGTTTTAGATATTTTTCTTTTTTATCTTCAGGAAGATTTAAATTTCTTATTACCACTTCAATGATTTCTTGACTTCTTTCTTCTGCGCCTTGCGCTTGATAATTTGGGAGATAAATTGGCTTTAATTGACCATTTTCAACCACCAGTTTACTAATGATGTTGCCGGTATCATGGTATCTGGCAACCAAAACCATTAATTCTTTTAATTCATCATAAGTAAATTGTGAATCTGGATTTTGTTTATTCCATTCTTTAAGATCTCTTCTTAAATTTAAAGGATCATTGTTTTCATTTGATCTTTCAAGATAAGTTGTGTTTGCTCTTTCCACTGCAGTAATATGATCTTTATTATGAAAAGAAGCAGAATGTGTTTTTAACCATGAAGAATCAAACTCGTTATGCCAACTTAAAGGAAGATTTAAACATTCTTGTGAAAAAAGTGGACCATATTCACTTTGTGCTTCATTCATAAAAATATTATACCTTAGTTTTTTTTATCAACAAGATTAAAAGTGTAATTAATTTTTTCATTTGTACTTTGTTATCTATTATTGCTAAAATAATTAGAGTAAATTTTATGAAAATTCTTGAGATAAAATCTTTGGTTTTCCCTGAGATAAAGGTTATCCGTTTTGCCCGTTTTACTGATGAGCGAGGTTATTTCAGCGAAACCTATCGTTTTGGCCAACTGGAGGAAGCTATTCCTGATTTGAAAATTAAACAGGTGATGGAAAGTCACTCTAAAAAAAGGGTGCTGCGTGGTTTTCATCTTCAATATAATCCAGCGATGGGAAAACTGGTAAGGACGGTTGTTGGCGAAATGATTGATTTCTTTTTGGATTTGCGAGTTAACTCAAAAACCTTTGGTTTTATTGGCGGTTATCGAATGCCCTCAAAATGGAGTGATAATTATGATGAGTGGATTTGGATTCCACCGGGATTTGCCCATGGCAATTTATATTTAAAAGAATCAACGATTGAATATTTTGCCACCGCCACCTATAATCCGCAAGGAGAAGTGGGAATTTATCCGTTGGCTGATGATATTAATTGGAGTTACTGTGACAAAAAAATAAAAAAAATTTTTGATCAATACAAAGACAAGTTGATTATCTCCGAGAAAGATAAAAAAGGGTTAACTGTTGCTGCTTGGAAAAAAGATCAGCGCTCAAAAAATTCTTCATAGTTATTTCACACCGTTTTGTTTTTTTGCGAATAATAATTACAAAAGCCCCATTTTTTCTTTCACTTCTTTTAATGTTTCTGAAGCAATAGCGCGGGCGCGGACGGCGCCTTCTTTGATCACTCCCTCGACATAACCTTTATCTTTTTCTATTTCTTTTCTTTTTTCTTGAAAAGGTCTAAGTTCCTGATAAATCGCCTCGGTGAGGGCGTCTTTAATTTTGATAAACTGAAGTGAACCTTGTTGATATTGGTTTTTAAAGTTTTGATAATCAGTGGCTGATAAAAATATTTGCGCTAATATAAATAAGGTTTTTATTCCGCCAATAATTGGCCCGCCAGCGACAGTGGCGGTTGGAATGCTTCTTATTTTCTTCCTAATTTCATCAAGATTATCTGTCAAATTAATATAACTTCCCTCAACTGACTTACTCATCTTTCCTTCTCCTTTTAAAGAGGGAATATATTCACCTTTGGTGGCAAAACGGACAGGCTCGGGAAAATCTGTACCGTAAACTTGGTTCATTTTTCTGGCAATTTCTCGAGCAACTTCCAAATGGGGTTCTTGATCTATACCAACAGGAACTAACTGAGCTTTATAAACTAAAATATCAGCTGCCATCAAAACCGGATAGTTTAAAAGGGCCATTGTATTGTTTTGAGGATATTGTCTGACTTTTTCTTTGTAGGTTGGCAGATGCTGCATTCTTGCTATTGTGACAATTGAGGAAAAATAATAGGCTAATTCAAAATGTTCAGAAATTTGAGATTGAATAAATAAAATTGATTTTTCCGGATCAAGACCAGCGGCTAAATAATCAATGATAATTCCCCGGCGATTTTGAGAAAGGTGTTTTTTATCATAGGGGGTGGTGATTGTGTGAGCATCAGCCACCATATAAAAACATTGATATGATGGGTTATTTTGCAATTCAATCATTCCCTTAACTGCCCCAAGATAATTACCTAAATGCAATTTTCCTGTTGCTCGAATACCAGATAAGACGCGTTTTCTCATAATTCCTATGAGAATTATAATTTATAATAGATAGTTATGCAAAATTTTGTTGCGTACTTAAGGTTTAGCCTCAAATCAACCCTTAGGGTTGTTTAGCTTTAAACCTTGGATTTTAGAATTGAGAGCTGTCTAAAATAATCGTTACCGGGCCGTCATTTATCATTTCAACTGTCATATAATGACCAAATTTACCTGTTTTGACAGGAAGATTTTTTTCCGCTAGTTGGTGGATTAATAAGTGATAAAGTTTTTCTGCTTTCTTTTGATTTAATGCTTTAATAAATGATGGCCGTCTTTGAGAGGTGTCGGCGCATAATGTAAATTGAGAAACTAAAAGGATTTCGCCATTAGCTTGAGAGATATTTAAGTTCATTTTTCCTTGATTATCAGCCATTATTCTTAAATTAGCAATTTTTTCCGCCATTTTTTCAACTATTTTCTCATTATCACCACAACAAAATCCAACTAAAATGACATAGCCTTTGCCGATTTGCGAGTAAGTTTTTCCTTCAATTAAAACTCTCCCTTTTTTTACCCTTTGGATTAGCGCGATCATAATGATAGAATTATACATTATGAAAGAAATTAGAAAACATCTTTCTTTAAATTTTCGTCTCTTAAAAATTGCTTGGCAAGAAGAAAAAACCATTCTTTTAGCCTATTTCTTTACTTCTTTTTTAGGGGTAATTTTTCTTTTCCTTGTTTTTTATCTATACCGTTTAATGATTGATCAAGTCTTCATTGGGATAACAGTTGAAGTAAAACAGACAGTTTTTATCATCCTTATCACCTATCTTTTTTTGAATATCTATCTCGTTTTGTGTATTACACCGTTAATTCTTATTTTTTAGAATACGTTCTTCGTTCTAAATTTCAAAACATTTTAACGAGAAAATTTAGCGAAAAATTAGCTTCTTTGGATTTTGCCAATTTAGAAAATGGTCAAGTGAGGAATCTTATTGCCAAGGTAAAGGATACTTTTACTTGGCGAGTACATGATAATTTAAGAATAATAAACTCCTTTATTTACAACATTTCAGCCCTTTTTCTCTCCTTTTTGATTGCTTTAAGGTTTAATCTTTTTTATTTTCTTTCATTAGCTTTAGTTTCCACACCGTTTTATTATCTGCGGGCAAAATATGGAAACGCTTATTGGTCCATTTATTCTTCCCGGGCTCGTGAAACTAATTTTTTGTGGTATTTACGAGATCTTTTTTCCAGTTTTCAAACTTTATCAGAAATAAAAATTTACCGCCTATCTTCCTATTTAATTTCTCAAATGAAAAAAGTCCAGGAAAGATTGATTGATGATTACCAAAAGCCGATTAAAAAATATACTTTTTGGTCAATTTTTACTTCAGCTATCATTCCGGTGGTGATTTATTTTGCCTTGCGAGAATTTGTTATTTTAATTTTCTTAAAAAAATATACTTTGGGAGATTTTACTTTTTTTCTTAATACCCTTTTTACTTTTTCCGGGCAAATCTCCAATATTCTTTTGAATTTTGGTTCAATTTATGAAAATGATCTTTTTGTTGATGATTATTTCAAACTTTTAGATTTAAAAAATAAAGTAGTTGAAGCTCCTAATTCAATTGTTCTAAAAAGTTCCAGTTTTCAAAAGATTGAATTTAAAAATGTCTCCTTTTGTTATCCGGAAGGCAAAAATTTTGTTTTAAAAAATATCAATTTAAGTATAAAACGTGGAGATAATATTGCCTTAGTTGGTCACAATGGCGCCGGAAAGACTACTCTTATAAAATTACTTTTACGCTTTTACGATCCCACCGAAGGCGAGATTTTAATAGATAAGGTTAATCTTAAAAACATTAAACTGGACTTTTGGTATCGTCAGATTGGAATCCTTTTTCAAGATTTTGCTAAATACTATCTTTCAATAAGAGAAAATATTATTTTTGGCAATATTGAGGATGAGAATGAAAGTTTAATTATTGAGGCTTTAAAAAAGGCTAAAGGGGAGGAATTATTAAAGTTTCCCAAAGGAATTAACCAAATTTTAGGTCGCTGGTTTGAAGAGGGAGAGGAAATTTCAGTTGGTCAGTGGCAGAAATTAGCTATTGCTCGTGCTTTATATCGCAATGCCCCCATTTTGATTTTAGATGAACCAACTTCCAATATTGACCCTCAAGCTGAGGAGGAGATTTTTGAAAATTTAATAAAAATTTACCAGAAAAAAACCCTTATTTTTATCTCTCATCGCTTCTCAACGGTAAGAAAAGCCGATAAAATTTTTGTATTAGATAAAGGAAAAATAATAGAAGAAGGAGATCATAGCCAGCTATTAAAGAATGACAAACTCTATGCCAAATTTTTTAACATTCAAAAAAAAGGCTACCATTAGTTTCTTTATTAAAATGAATTTGCTTAATCGGGTAAAAAAATTTGAGAGGTTAAATAAATTGATTCAAAAATTAGATCAAAATTTTTTGATTGATGAGAAAGTCATTGACGATTTTATTAAAATTTGCCAGATTAAAAAAGAAGAGCGGGTTATTGAGGTGGGGGCGGGTTTAGGATTTTTAACTGAAAAAATTGCTCCTTTATGTCATCAGTTAATTACAATTGAAATTGACTTAAGATTCAAAGATTTCTTAAAATCTTTACCTGAAAATGTCAAAGTCCTATATGGGGATGCCTACAAATTATTTTGCGATAAAAAATTTATTTTAAGTTTGGGAAAGATCGATAAAATTATTGGCAACTTTCCTTATAGTAAACTGGAAAATTTCCTTCATCCGGCAATGAAAGGCGGTTGGTTTGAGGGTGATATTTTTATGATTGGACCGGCAAGTTTTGTTAATACTGTTAATAAAAATCCGATTTTTAATTCATATTATCAGGCTTTTTTTATCAAAAAAATTGGCAAATCCAGTTTTTATCCTTCACCTCATACAGTCTCCGCAATAATCCATTTGAAAAGAATTGATGATCCGAAAATAACTAAAGATTACAAAATTTTTATCAAACGTTTTTTATATGAGCATGAAAATTGGAAATTAAAAAATTGTTTAAGAGAAGGGATAATTGATGCTGGCAAAAAGTTAAATAAGAAATTTATTACTAAAAACCAGGCACGGGCAATTATTAAGGATTTAAATATTGAAAAGGAAATTTTAGAAAAAGAAATTTATCGTATTAATCTAGATCTTTACAACCTTATTGCCGATAATTTAGTGCTATAATATTAAATATGGTCTCTGAAACTGAACCATTTGAATTAGCGGGCAATATTATTTCAGACTTTTTGGTAGGTGTTTTTCTTTTGTTAGTGGCTCCCTTTTTAAACTTAATGAAAAATTAATTAAAGCTTAATTACTTGGGGAATTTCTTTGTCATGATTGCAGTCAACACAGTAAATACCAAACATATCTTTAATAATTGTTTTTTCCTTCATCTCAATATCTGGCCAATTAGGAGGAGCTAATTTATCATCTTTTGTTACGGCAACAGTCATTTTGCCGATATGGCTTTCTTTTGGTTCAGTTCCTTTGATAAAATATTCAAATCTTGATTGGCAACTTTCTCCCCCATCCTCTTTTTTTACCATTAAATCCCCACTATCCCAGCAAACCTGTCTGCCAACGACATTTTCCGGTTTAACCGGCCAAAGATCAGGCTGGTCTTTTAAAACATAACTCATCACTTTATTCCAAATCGGAGCCGCTCCAGTTACCCCCGAGGTTAAATAAGGATGCATAGGTTTATTATCATTATTACCAACCCAACTGACAACTAAAAAATTGGGAGTGAATCCAATAGTCCAATTGTCTCTTTTATCATCAGTAGTTCCTGTTTTTACAGAAACAGCATGATTGGGAATAACAAGATATGATGATGAACCAAAGGCGGCAGTGCGGGCGTTATTATCAAGAAGAATATGAGAGATTAAAAAAGCGGTTTCGGCAGAGATAGCTTTTTTTCCAGGGATCGCTAAAAAATTAGGTAATCTTAAAGGTTTTTTTACATCTTTAGCTAAATTAGGATCTTTAAACTCATAAATTTTTCTTCCAAATTTATCCTCAATTTTAAGAATTGCAGTAAGTTTTCGAGGAGTTCCTCTGTTGGCAAAAGCTGAAAACGCTTGCGCCATTTCCGTCATTCGTACTTCACCACCACCTAAGGTTAAGGATAAGCCAT